>NVWO01000005.1 GCA_002746255.1 Rhodospirillaceae bacterium
TGGTCAGCCAGCTGTCGAAGCCGGGAATCAGCTGGGTCTGCAACCCCAGGTTGGTTCGTGCGGCGGTGCGCAGGGCGGGCTGGTCCAGTCGGTCCCGGTCGCCGCGCGAGAGGATGCGATCCAGGTAGAGCTGTTCCAGACAGCGATGCGTTAACAGAACGGTTGCGTCGACGGGGGCCACGTCCCGCATCCCGACGGCCTCGGGCAAGCGCCGGGCAGCCCTCTCAAACACCGCGCGCAAGCCAAGCCGCAAGCCGTTCTCCAGAACAAGGCGAATGATGCCAAGGGCGGCGCGACGAAGGGCGAAGGGGTCTTTTGAACCCGTCGGCTTTTCGCCGATCGCGAAAAAACCGACCAGCAGATCAATCTTGTCGGCAAGGGCCAGGGCAACGCTTGCCGGTTTCGTCGGGCAGACATCTTTTGGCCCCTTGGGCGCGTAATGTTCGGCAATCGCGTCGGCCACTTCCGGCGGCTCACCATCGCCAAGGGCGTAATAGCGCCCCATGACACCCTGAAGTTCTGGAAATTCATGGACCATGCCGGAAAGCAGGTCGCATTTTGCAAGCTGGCCGGCGCGGCGTGCGTGGGCCGGCTTGGCCCCGGTCTGTTTCGCCAGACCCGACGCCAGTTCCTGCAGGCGAAAAGCGCGATCCGCAAGGGTGCCGAGGCCGCTATGGAAAACCACCCCATGCAAACCGGGGAACCAATCCACCAGGGCCGATTTTCGATCCTGATCCCAGAAAAATTTTGCGTCCTGCAGGCGGGCACGAAGCACACGTTCGTTGCCGGCAATGATTTCCAGCCCGCCATCGGCGGCCTGCACATTGGCAACCACAAGAAAACGCGGCGCAAGGCTGCCATCCGGTTTCAAAAGAGAAAAATATTTCTGATGCGTCCGCATCGCCATCGTCAGCACTTCCGGCGGCAGTTCCATAAAACGGGAGTCAATATCGCCCAGCAGCACGACAGGCCATTCGACAAGGCCCGCGACCTCGTCAAGCAGGCCGTCTTCGCCAAGCAGGGCCAGGCCATCGTTCTTTGCCGCCAGCGCCGCGTCCGCAGCAATGGCCTGGCGGCGATCGTCCTTGTCCAGCATGACATAGGCCCCACGCAGGCGATTGTGGTAATCGGCAAAGTCCTTCACCTGGAAGGCCTCTGGAGCGAGAAAACGGTGGCCCACCGTCTGGTCCGTGGCCTGGACGCCACCGAAAGAAACCGGCACGACCCGGCCATCGAAAAGGCAGGTCAGCCCATGGAGGGGCCGCACCCAACGCGTGCGGCCCGAAGCCCAGCGCATGGATTTCGGCCAGGGAAAACGGGACAGGATGTCTTCAAGCAGCGGCGCCAGCACGTCCGCCGCCGGCTGGCCCTTGCGTTCAATCGTGGCGAAATAGAATTCACCTTTTGCCGTTTCCCGGCGCTCGCATGCCTCAAGGGAAAGCCCCGTGGACGCAAGAAAACCGGCAACCGCCTTTTCCGGCGCACCCACCCGGGGGCCGCGCCGTTCCTCAACAATATCGGGCTGTGCCTTTGGCAGGCCCGTTACCACCAGCGCCAGCCGCCGGGGCGTTGCGTAAGCGTCAATGGCATCGAAGCCAAGCTCGGCCTGTTTCAGCCCGGCCGCAACGAGGCGTTTGAGATCAACCGCCGCCGGATTCTGCATGCGCGCCGGGATTTCCTCCGAAAGAATTTCGAGAAAAAGCTCTGCCATCGTTTACGCGCCGCCCTCGCCTTCAAGCCAGGCTTCACAGCACGCGCGCGCAAGCTGACGGACGCGCCCGATATAGGACGCGCGTTCAGTCACGCTGATAACGCCGCGCGCATCCAGCAGATTAAAAATATGGCTAGCCTTGATGCACTGGTCATACGCCGGAAGGGAAAGTTTCTGGACAATCAGGTCCTTGCATTCAGCTTCGACGTCGGCGAAGTGATGCAACAGGCGTTCCGTGTTTGCATGTTCAAAATTATAGGCCGAATATTCACGCTCGTTCCGAAGGAACACATCGCCATAGGTCACGCGCGCCTCACCGGGCGCACCATTCCAGTCAAGGTCGAAGACGTTTTCGACCCCTTGGACGTACATCGCCAGACGTTCCAGCCCATAAGTAATCTCGGCCGAAACCGGATCGCATTCGATGCCACCCACCTGCTGGAAATAGGTGAATTGCGTCACCTCCATGCCATCGCACCAGACCTCCCAGCCAAGCCCCCAGGCACCAAGGGTCGGGCTTTCCCAATCGTCCTCGACAAAGCGGATGTCGTGACGCGCCGGGTCAATCCCAAGATGTTTAAGGCTGCGCAGATAGATTTCCTGAACGTCTTTTGGGGACGGTTTTAAGATCACCTGAAACTGGTAGTAATGCTGCAAGCGGTTCGGGTTCTCGCCATAGCGCCCGTCCGAAGGCCGGCGCGAGGGCTGAACATAGGCCGCGCGCCATGGCTTGGGCCCAAGGGAGCGCAGCGTCGTCGCCGGATGAAAGGTGCCGGCACCGACTTCCATGTCGTAAGGCTGCAACAACACGCAGCCTTCCTGCGACCAGAAGGCCTGAAGCCGTAAAATGAGTTCCTGAAAAGAAGGGACTGTCATCGCCGTTCCGCTTTACTTATAGGGACAGTCTTCGATATCGCAGGCGAAGGCGCCCTGGACCGGGCGATAAATTCCACAAACCGGGCATTCCTTCATTTCCAACGCGTCGGAGCCCTTGTCCGTGCCAGGCCGATGCCCGACCATCCCACTAACCCACCGATAGCCGTACCAGAGAACGCCGAGGACAACGCCGGCAACAAGCAGCTTCACAAGACCAAGTGCAAACATATTGGTTCCTCAAATCCGGCACCCATCCAGACCAGACCCGAATGGCACACGCAGATTTGGCAAACATACGGCGAGGAAGGCAGGTTGCCAACCAGCGCCATCACACCGCACCCAGAACCAACGCGTCGGCGGTGCGAAGAACGGCCTGGGCAGCCTTGGTATAGCTGCCGTCCGGTTCGTGAAGCACAAGCCCGTCGCAGAAGTTCTGCGACGCCGCAGCCCCTTTCCGGCCCTGAACGAGGACACGCTTGGCCGCCTTCCCCGCCATGGGAAGAAGCGGCAGGACCTGCAACGCCCCGGCGCCTTCGGCCAGCTGCGCCAGCAATTCCTCGCACCGGTCAAAACGGTGCAGAAAGGTCAGCGTCGCCCCCGGCCGGGCCATGCGAAGCGCAAAGCGCACCCAATCGGCCAGACACGCCCGGCCTTCCACATGGGCGATGGCGCGGTCGGCCGCCGCCGGCAAGACAGCCTTCGCGGCTTCCAGATGCGGCGGGTTCGCCATGACATGGTCATAAGACGCCCCTGCGAAGGGCGCCCCTGCGAAAACCGCAGGCGGGTCCAGCAGATCGCCGGACAGAACCCGCACGCGATCGCCAACGCCGTTCAGGCCGATGTTGCGTTCCGCCAGAAGGCACATGGCGTCCTGAATTTCAAGGCCGTCCACCGCCACGCCCCCAACACGCCGGGCCAGGCAAAGGGCGGCGGCGGCACTGCCAGTGCCGATGTCCAGCACATGGTCGCCATCGCGCGCCGGCACGGCGGCGGCAAGGAAGACCGAATCCATCGCCACGCGGTAGCCGCTTCGCGCCTGGACCAGCCTGACGCGGCCATCCAACAGCGCGTCCTCGCTCCATTCAGGTGCCGTTTTCATTTCCCATCGCTTCCACCTCCTGAAGAATTTCCCGGGCCCTGGAAAAACCGGCTTCGGCCACCATCAACCGCCTTGGGATGGCCGCAGCGCTCCCCTCCAGAATGCTCATATAGGTGTCGAGAACAACCGCCGGAATGGCTTCTTCCTCCAGCCTTGCCAGCATCAGGGAAAGCAGCACCGGTTCGTTCGTTCGTAGCAATTCGACCATAATTTTGCGTCTTTCAGACGGAATGGCCCGCGTTTTTGGACGACAAGCGCCTTGACCGACGCGGAACGGGACTTCTATGCTCGCCAGACCAGTTGCATGTCAAGCAACGCAAGGGATAGAGGTTCAGGTGGGAGTCGTCGTAAACCTTGGCACCGCAAGCCTTGGCGCCGCCGATCACAAGGCGCATGCCGGTTTTGCACAGATAAGCGCGCTGGTTCGCGAGGACTTAAACGCAGTCAATCAGGTCATTCTCGAAAACCTGCAAAGCCGGGCACCCCTTATTCCACAACTTGCCCAGCACCTCATCGCATCCGGCGGCAAACGATTACGACCGGCGCTGACTCTTGTCGCGTCGCGAATGTGCGGTCATAAGGGCACGCGCCATATCGGCCTTGCAGCCAGCGTCGAATTTATCCATACGGCGACCCTTCTTCATGACGACGTTGTCGATGAAAGCGACCTTCGCCGCGGCGAAGCCTCGGCAAACGTGCTTTGGGGCAATGAATCCAGCGTGCTTGTCGGCGATTTTCTGTTCGCGCGCGCCTTTCAGCTGATGGTGGCCGACGGATCGCTGAAAGTGCTTGCCATCCTTTCCGAGGCGGCCAGCACCATCGCCGAAGGCGAAGTCATGCAACTGGCGACGGCAAACGACCCGGAAACCAGCGAAGCCAGCTACCTTGAGGTCATCCAGGCAAAAACCGCAGCCCTGTTCGCCGCCGCCTGCGAAATTGGCGCCGTGCTGGCGGATCGCCCCAAGATCGAGGAAGAAGCCCTGCGAAGCTATGGCCGCAACCTTGGCACCGCGTTCCAGCTTGTCGACGACGTGCTCGACTATTCCGCCCAGCAGGCAATTCTTGGCAAGACGATTGGCGACGATTTCCGGGAAGGCAAGGTCACCCTGCCCGTCGTGCTCGCCTTTCGCCGTGGCAGCAAGGAGGAGCGCCATTTCTGGTGCCGGACGGTCGAGGAACAGGATCAAAAAGAGGGCGATCTTGAACGCGCCATCGACATCATGAAGGCCCATGACGCCTTGAGCGATTCCATCGCACGCGCGCGCCATTACGGGTCCATGGCCCGGGACGCGCTTGGCATCTTCCCCCAGGGACCGGAAAAAGAAGCCCTGGCCGGCCTCATCGATTTCTGCATCGAACGCGCCTATTAAGACTGCGCCTATTCGGCCACGCCTATCAGGCCAAAAATCTGCCAACGACCCCGGCCCACGCGCACCCGCTTGTCGTACGTCCGATTTTAGGGGTATAAGGCGCCCTCACGGATCGGAGTGTAGCTCAGCCTGGTAGAGCACCGTCTTCGGGAGGCGGGGGTCGGAGGTTCAAATCCTCTCACTCCGACCAACTAAATCAAATAGTTATGTCGAAAAAAAACAGGGCACAATGGCCTTCATAAAGAACGCACAAAACGATCGATGAGCACCGACACCCTCGCCGAAGCGCTACGCCACCACGAAGCCGGTGAGCTGGAAAAAGCGGCCGCCCTCTATCAGGCCATTCTGGCAAAAACGCCGGACCAGGCCGACGCCCTGCATCTGCTGGGCGTGCTGACCCATCAACGCGGGGACGCGGAAGCGGCCCTTGGCCTGTTGCGCCGCGCCATCGCACAAAACCCGGACATACCTTCGTTCCACGGCAATCTTGGCAATGTGCTGCAGGAATTGGGGCGGAGCACCGAAGCCATCCCCCATTATGAAAAAGCGCTGGCCCTGGACCCGGACCTGCCCCCCATTCATTACAACCTGGCCATCGCGTTGGCGGCAAGCAACCGCCCAAACGAAGCCGTTCCCCATTTCGACGCCTTCCTCGCCCGCCAGCCCGATCATGCGGACGGACGCATGGCCTATGGCAACGCGCTACGCGCCCTTGCCCGACCCGAGGAAGCTGCGGCGCAACTGGAACGCGCCATCGCCCTAACGCCCGACTCGGCGGCGGCCCACAACCAGCTTGGCAACGTCCTGCGCGATTTGCACGCGCCCGAAAAAGCGCGCCGTCATTACAAAAAAGCGCTGCTTTACCAGCCGGATTTTGCCGAAGCCCACTGCAACCTTGGCGAGATGGCCTATGAAAAGGGCGATTTGAAGCGCGCCATGTTCCATTACGAACAGGCGCTGGCCATGGACGCAGCCTTCCCCGAAGCGCCCCGGATTGGCCTGGCCCAGGTGCTGCAATTCCTGCCGTCCCGGACGTACCGGCCGCCGATCGAGAATTTGCTGCTGCAATGTTTTGCGTCCGATGCCGTCGGGTATCAGAAACTGGCCGCCCTTGGCGCCGAGCAGATTCGTTACAAATATCCCGAAATTTTTGCAACGGACGCGCCCGCGTCCGGCACAGCCACCCCCGACGCGTTCTTAAAGGACCCGCTGCTGCTGGCCCTGCTTGCGAAAACAATCAACATCGACCCCGAACTGGAACGCGGCCTGACCCGTCTTCGCCGCCATTTTTTTCTGGCCGGCGACACGGGCGGCGACATGGGCGGCGACATGGGCGGCGACATGGGCGGCGACATGGGCGGCGACATGGCTTCGGGCGCACGGCCATTCCTGAGCGCCCTTGGCGAACAGGGGCTGAACAACGCTTATGCGTTTCTGGTCACGCCCGAGGAGGAAACCCGGCTGGCCGCCCTGAAAGGTGAGATCGAAACCGGCCTTGCCTTGGCTGGCGAGTTGAAGAAAGACGACGCCTTTTGCCACAAGCTGCTTTTGTTTTCGCTTTACGCGCCCCTGCATTGCCTTGCCGGCATCGACAAACAAAAGGCAGAGCCGCTTGCCGACTGGCCGGACTTCCTTCAACCCATCGTGCAGCGCACGTGGCTTGACTGGTTGGAAGAACAGGGAATCAAAGAGAAGCTGGCGACCCTGACCCCAATTGAGGATGCCATTTCGCGCGCCGTCCGCTCCCTTTATGAGGAGCACCCCTATCCACGCTGGTTTTCCGCCGACCGCCCGCAAGCCCCGGCCCCGGCCCCGGCAAAATCACCCGACGACGGCGACGCACCCAATGAAATTCTGGTTGCCGGTTGCGGCAGCGGCCAGCAGGCGATTTTACGCGCGTTGCGCCATCCCCATGTTCCCATTACCGCCGTCGATTTAAGCCGAACCAGCCTCGCTTACGGCGTCCGCATGGCGCGCCGGCTTGGCGTCGAAAACATCGACTTTCTTCAGGCCGACCTTCTAAAGCTGGATATTTTAAAGAAGCAGTTTCCACTGATCGAATGCGGCGGCGTGCTTCACCACATGGCGGACCCCGTCGCCGGGTGGTCGGTCCTGACCAACCTGCTGCGCCCCGGCGGCAGAATGTTTGTCGCCCTTTATAGCGCGCGCGCGCGCGAGGACATCGTCGCGGCCAGAAAATGGATCGCCGACCTTGGCCTGCAGCCAACGCCGAAAGACATGCGCGCGTTACGCAAACGCCTTTTCTTCGATGGCGATGACGCCGGCCTTCCAGATTTTGAGACGTTCAAGCGCTGCAAGGATCTTTTCGATCTAAATGGCTGCCGCGATCTTCTTTTTCACGTCCAAGAGCATCACTTTACCCTGCCGCAGATCGAAAAGATTCTTGACCAGCTTGGGCTTCGTTTCGCAGGCTTTCACCTGGAAGATCCCAGCATGGGGCCAGCCTATGCAACGCAATACCCTGAGGACCCGACCATGACCAATCTTGGCAATTGGAATCGTTTTGAAGCGGCACACCCAAGCGCCTTTATCAACATGTATCAGTTTTGGTGTGAGAAACCGGTCGCAACCTGAGCGCCGTAGCACCCGCCATCTTTATGTGTGCGACTGCGCATTTTCACCAGCACCCAGCTTCGTCATCCGGCCCAGAAGGTATTCAATATCGCCGCCCTCCAAATCCTCATATTGGGTGAGGATGCGTTCGATAATGCGCCGACTGTACCGTTCCTGATCGGCAGGCCCACCGTCGTAATCCGTATCACCAGCAACGTCGATAGCAATCCGAAAGGCCGGGTACAGATTTTTTGGCAGGCCGCTTCGTTCGTAAATCGCCTGCAGCCCCAAAGGCCCTTTGTCAAAAATCAACCGATAGGCATTCGCGAACGGCGCGCCAACGCGGATTGCCAGGCTGGCAACAAAAAAATCAATGTCGCCGACACAGGCTGCGCGCAAAACGATCCCCGGCGTCAAACGGTTGTTCTCGTACAATTGCCGGACAAGCGCCTCTGCTGACGGTTCGTCGGAGCGCCCATCGAGAAGGCCAAGGGTTGCCCGCTCCCGGCTTTGCAGAATGAGGTCGCTTGCCGCGTCCGGCGGCAAGTCGTGATGCGCCACCAGATGTTCGCGCAGGCTGTCGGAAACAAGCGTCACCAGCCGTTCCGAAATTGAAACCGGAAGCTGCGCGCGCTTCACAATCGGCTCTTGGACCAGATCGCTTTCCCCAAAGCCGTCGATAACCTTGTGCAGCGTATCTTCGGAAAGCTCGGCCCCTTCGTTGCGTACCAGATTGGCGACGATTTTGACCTCTCCTGTTTCGACAAGCGCGTCGGAAATCTGTTCAGAAACCTGGCGGCGTCTGGAAATGGCAAGCTGCTTTTCGACACCCTGGTTCTGAATGATTTCAAGAAGGTCGGCATCCGTCAGCACGTCGCTTGCTTCAAGAACAGGCACCGCAACCGTCGCCACATCCTTGGCCAGCGTCACGGCCACGTCATGGGAAAGAAAGGTGCAGGCCTTCAAATTTTGGGAGAGTGCCTCGCGCACACGAAGCGCCGCATCCTGCATCATGACGCGAAAGATCTGTTCGGCAATGTCGCGTTCGGCCGCGTTCAGGCTACCGGCGTCAAACTGGCTTGCGATTTTGGCCGCCGCGCGTGCGCGTGCGTCCGGCGAAGGATCGCTGAGCAGATGCGCGACGTCCGCCTGGTTAAGCCGCTCCGTCATGCCGGGACCGGGACCGGGCCTGGGCCTGGGCCGGGAAAGCTGTGGCCGGGAAAGCTGTGGGTCAAGAAAGCCATTCCGTTGTGGGTCGCCTGTGGATTGCTTTTCTTCTACAAAATTAGGCGGACTTGGTTAAAGTTTCGTTACGCAGGACGGCCCTTGTGCGTCCTTTATTTGCGCCATTTTCCGGAAAAACCAGCCTTCCGGGTGGTTGCAGGGTGTCTCAAGGGGCCCTATACTTGGCGCTGGGCTGGTTGAACCCTCCAAAAGGGGCAGGCATTGGCAGACAATCCAGGCGAAAATCCGGACTCCAACACCGAACTTCCCGATATTCTCTACCGATGCACAGCGTGCATGTACGTCTACCCACTGCAGCAATCGCCCCGAAAGGATGGGGAGCTGACTTGCGCCCATTGCGGGGAGATTTTCGAGATGACCGAAGAAATGCTTGCCGATCTTGAAGTCGGCGCCTGAGAAGAGGTGGCGGCCTTCGAAACAAATCCGGGAAAAACCGGAAAATCGGAAAAACCCACAAATTCTTTAGAGTTACTCTGGCGTCGCGACCGCTATACAATGCCGTCACCGCCGGAGAACAACCGACAGCAGGGGTGCCACGTTGACAGGCACCCCTTTGGCTTTTAGTTTTTAAACATAGAGCGGCACAAAGCCGCCTATAAAAAGATAGAGGGGGGATACCGGAATGCAGAAATCCCTAAACATCGATCCCAACAAATGCACAGGCTGTCTGCAATGCGAGATGGCGTGCGCCTTTGAACTGGAGGGGTCTTTTAACCCTGCGCATTCCCGAATCAAGATTTTCAACTTCGAGGAAGAGGGGCGTTTCGTTCCCTACACCTGTACGCAATGCGCAGAGGCCTGGTGCCTCCAGGCCTGCCCCGTTGATGCCATCAAGATGGATGCCGGAACGGGCGCCAAGGTAGTGGACGAAGCCATCTGCGTCGGCTGCAAAGTCTGCACTATCGCCTGCCCCTTCGGCACGGTGAACTACAATCAGGCAAGCGGCAAAGTCATCAAATGCGACCTTTGTGGTGGCGATCCGGCCTGTGCGAAGGCCTGTCCGACGCAAGCCATCACCTATGTCGATGCGAACTGGACGGGGCTCGACAAGATGCGAGCCTGGGCCGCCAAAACCGATACGGGCGCAGAGTCGACGACGGACACGCCGCAAGTCTCTGCCGGGCACTAAACATCAGGAGAGATCGCCATGGGTTGGCATAAAAAGCTTTTGCGGGTCAATCTGACAAAGGGAACCTGCGAGACCGAGCCCCTTAACATGGAATGGGCGCAACTCTACCTTGGCTCCCGGGGTCTGGCAGCGAAATACCTCTATGAGGAAATCGACCCCGCCATCGATCCACTTTCCCCCAAGAACAAGCTTATTTTCGCCACCGGCCCGCTGACCGGAACCAGCGCGTCAACGTCCGGCCGTTACACGGTGACCACGAAAAGCCCGTTGACCGGCGCAATCGCGTGCTCAAACTCCGGCGGCTATTTCGGCGCCGAGCTGAAATTCGCAGGCTACGACATGGTGATTCTTGAGGGCCGGGCGAAAGAGCCCGTGTATCTTTGGATCAACGATGACGAGGTGAAGCTGCTGCCCGCCGACAAAATTTGGGGCAAGACCGTCTGGGAGACGGAACCATGGATCAAAAAGACCCATCAGGACCCGTTGATCCGCGTCGCGTCCATCGGCATTGCCGGCGAAGCCGGTGTGAAATATGCCTGTGTTGTCAACGATTTGCATCGCGCCGCCGGACGTTCCGGCGTCGGCACGGTGATGGGATCAAAAAACCTGAAGGCCATCGCATGCCGCGGCACCACGGGCGTGCGGGTCGCGAACCCGCGCGAGTTCATGAAAGTCGCGCAGGCGACAAAACGGGACCTGAAGGAAAGCGCCTTTACCGGTGAAGGGCTGCCGCAATACGGCACCCAGGGGGTGACCAGCGTCATCAACGAATCCGGCATCTACCCGACGCGCAACCATCAGGACGTGCAATTCGACGGCGCCAGCCGGATCGGCGGCGAAGCGATGTTCGAAAAGCGGGCATCGGACGGCAAGACGAACATGGTTCGCAACGCCGCCTGCTTTGGCTGCACGATTGCCTGCGGCCGGATTGCAAAAATCGACCCGAGCCATTTTTCCGTAAAGGACAAGCCGCGTTATCTCGGCGCGTCCGGCGGGCTTGAATATGAATCGTCCTGGGCCATGGGCGGCGATTGCGGCATCGACGACCTTGAAGCCCTGACCTTTGCAAACAGCGTCTGCAACGAGCAGTCGATGGATACGATTTCCTTTGGGGCCTCGCTTGCCGCCGCCATGGAGCTGTACGAACGGGGCTACATCACCGACAAGGAAACCGGCGGCATCAAGTTGAACTTCGGATCGGCGGAAGCCCTTGTCCAGATGGTGGAACTGACCGGCCGCAACGAAGGCTTTGGCAAGGACATCGGCCTTGGCTCAAAGCGTTTGTGCGAAAAATACGGCCATCCGGAAATTGCCATGACCGTCAAGGGCCAGGAATTTGCGGCCTATGACCCACGCGGGGCGCAAGGCATGAGCCTGGCCTATGCCACCAGCAATCGCGGTGCCTGCCACCTTCGTGGCTACACCATTGCCGTCGAGATTTTCGGCGTCCATATGAAGGTCGACCCGCTGGTAACGGACGGCAAGGCAGAGGTTACGAAATTTTCCCAGGATGTCACCGCCGCCATCGATTCAACCGGCCTCTGCGTGTTCCCGAATTTTGCCTGGACCCTCGACCAGTATCAGCAGCTCGTCCAGAGCGGCTGCGAAGGCGACTGGTCGATGGAAAAGATGATGGAAGTCGGCGAACGCATCTGGAATCTGGAACGCATGTTCAACAACAAAGCCGGCCTGACGAAGGCGGACGACACGCTGCCGAAACGGCTGCTCACGGAACCGGCGAAGACCGGCCCCGCCAAGGGGCTGGTTGCCCAACTCGACAAGATGCTGCCGGAATATTACGAGCTTCGCGGCTGGACCCCGGACGGCAAGCCATCCAACAGCACGCTGAAACGGCTAAGCATTTAAGCCGCGCCACAGGTGAAGCCGCCACAGGAATGCCAGGGAAGGTGCCGATGCGTACCTTCCCTGATTCTTTTTCGCCGACGTTGCGCGTGCGCGTCTGATTCGGGCCGCAAGGGAAAGGACAGCGAATGAAGCATGTCATCATTGGCGCCGGCCCGTCCGGCGTGATCGCCGCCACCACCCTGCGCAAATTATGCCCGGAAGACGAAATCCTGCTGATCGGCGGCGAAGCAGAGCCACCTTATTCGCGGATGGCCATCCCCTATTATCTGATCGGCGACATCAAGGAAGCGGGCACCCACCTCAAGACCAGCACCGACTATTACAAAAAAAATCGCATCACCTGTCAGCATGGCCGGGTCACAAAAATTGATCCGAAGAAAAAGGCACTCCATTTAAAAAACGGCAAGACGGTCACCTATGACAAGCTGTTGCTGGCAAGTGGCGCCTATCCAACCCGCCCGCCGGTCCCCGGCATTGACGACCCGGAAATCACCGGCTGCTGGACCCTGGAGGACGCGCGCCTGATTGCAAAAAAATGCAGGAAAGGCGTGAAGGTTCTCCAGATGGGTGCCGGTTTCATCGGCTGCATCATCATGGAAGCGATCGCCGCGACGGGCGTCGATCTTACGATCGTCGAGATGGGGGACCGCATGGTCCCGCGCATGATGAACGAAACCTGCGGCGGCCTGATCAAACGGTGGTGCGAACAAAAGGGCATTGCCGTTTACACATCAACAAAGGTTATCAAGATTGAAAAGCGGGAAGACAAGACACCCCGTTATGCCATCCAGATGGAAGGTGGAAGGACGCTGGAGGCCGATCTGATTATTGCCTCAACCGGCGTTGCGCCCGCCCTCGACTATCTTGATGGCAGCGGCATTGAAGCCGACAACGGCATCCTGATTGACCCGCACATGCGGACAAATCTGGCCAATATTTACGCCGCCGGCGATTGCGCCAAAGGACGGGATTTTTCGACCGGCGGCTATGAGGTCCAAGCCATCCAGCCAACGGCGACGGAACATGGCCGCATCGCCGCCCAGAACATGGCCGGCGTTCCAACGCCCCATCCGGGCTCGCTGAACATGAACGTACTGAACACGCTGGGGCTGATTTCCAGCTCCTTCGGGCTATGGATGGGCGTCGAAGGCGGCGAACATGGTGAATTGCTGGACGAAGAAAATTTTCATTACCTGCGCCTGGAGTTCAAGGACGACGTTCTTATCGGCGCCCAGGCCCTTGGACTGACCCAGCATGTCGGCGTGCTGCGAGGGCTTATTCAGACCCAGACGCATCTCGGCCCATGGAAAGACAAACTGATTGCGGACCCGACCCTTATCATGTCCGCTTATCTGGCAACAACCCAGGCACAAGCATGAAAATTACTCTAAAATTCTACAGCTCACTTAGCGACTTTCTGCCCGATGATGCGAAGAAAAATGTGGGCGAGATGGACTTCGCCGACAATGCCTCCGCTCAAGACGTCGTCAACAGGCTTGGCATTGCCATGAAAATGGTTCACCTGACGCTGGTCAATGGCGTTTACGTCGCCCCCAGCGACCTTGCTGCGCAGGCTCTCAAAGAGGGAGACACGCTCGCCATGTGGCCTCCCCTTGCAGGCGGATAATGCCAGACGCGCCGAAAAGCGAGAGCGCGCCGCAACGGCGCGTGCTTGAGCTTTCCTACAGCCATGTCGAATTGTTCCGCGCCTTCCAAAGAATTTTTGACCCCCTCCCCGTCTGCATCCAGGGAACGGGTCTGACCGTAACGGACGGAAAAAAGAAAATCGTCGTTGCCCTTGGCGAAGAGCGCGAGCGGCGGCTTGGCGCCGAGTTCAAACTTCCGGAAACGACAATCGATTTTGCCTTTCACGGCTATAGCGAGGACGAAGCGAACGCCATTCTCAACCACTTCATTCTGCGCACCCGGCGCGGCGGCGGCTGAATTAACCGCCGGTGGTGCTCATATGGCGACGAAGGGCCGGTGCCGCATCGCGCCGGTCGATGACAAAGTCGTGCCCCTTGGGTTTGCGCCCGATTGCCTCACAAATGGCCTGAACCAGAAGGGCATCGCTTTCGCTCTCTCGGACCGGGGTTCTCAGATCGCCCCAATCGTCCTGACCAAGGCACATGTAAAGCTTGCCGGTGCAGGTCAGCCGTACCCGGTTGCACGATTCGCAGAAATTGTGGGAAAGCGGCTCAATAAAGCCAATTCGGCCGCCCGTTTCCCCAACATCCACGTACCGCGCCGGTCCACCGCTTTGATGGTCGCTGTCGCGCAGGGTCCAGCGTTTTTCAAGCCGCCGGCGCAGTTCTGCCAAGGACAAATACTGGTCCATCCGATCCTGTTCGATCTCGCCCAGAGGCATCGTCTCAATGAGAGTCCAGTCAAAGCCCTGGTCCCCGCACCATGCAAGCAAGGCGTCGAACTCGTCTTCGTTCGTCTCTTTCAGGGCAACGGTGTTGATCTTCACCTTCAGCCCCGCTGCCTTCGCCGCCTGGATGCCTTCCAGCACGGTTTCGATCTTCCCCCAGCGCGTGAGCGCGCGGAACCGGTCCGCATCCAGGGTATCGAGAGAAACATTGATGCGGCGAACCCCGGCTTCGTAAAGCGCCACGGCATGTTTCGCAAGATGGTTGCCATTTGTCGTCAGGGTCACTTCGTCAAGGTCGCCGGTCTTTAGATGGCGGCCCAAATTCTGAAACAGGGTCATCACGTCGCGGCGCACCAGCGGTTCGCCGCCGGTGATGCGGATTTTGCGCACGCCCATGGAAACAAAGGCACTGCAGACGCGGTCCAGCTCCTCCAGGGAAAGCAAATCGCGCCGGGGCAAAAAGGTCATGTCTTCCGACATGCAATAAACGCAACGCAGATCGCACCGGTCCGTCACGGAAACCCGCAAATAGGTCACGTCGCGTCCAAAGGGGTCCATCATGGGTTGTCGGTTCCTTCTTTCCAGCCGTCTGGTGGGGCCACAACCGTCAGTTTACCACGTAAGCCGGCCTGCGAGAAAGGCCACCGCTTCCGGGCTTTCCGGGCCGGAAAAGAAGGCTGCTGCCGGTTTCCGCTCGACCAGCCGGCCGCCGCAAAGGAAAAGGATGTCCTCGCCAAGCCGTCGCGCCTGGCCAAGATCGTGGGTCGTCATCACAATTTTCGTGCCGCTGGCCTGAATTTCAAGAATAACATCTTCAACGATCCGGGTCGCCGCCGGGTCGAGACTGGCGCTCGGCTCGTCCAGAAAAAGCACCTGGGGCCGGACCGCCCAGGCGCGCGCAAGGGCCAGGCGCTGCTGTTCACCACCGGAAAGGACGCGTGCCGGCAGTTTTGCCTTCGCGGTCAGGCCGGTTCGGCCCAGAACTTCTGCAACCCGGCGATGACGTTCGGCCCTCGCAACACCGCGACCGGCCAGGGCATAGGCAACGTTGCCGGCCACCGAACGGCGCAGCATCACCGGGCGTTGAAAAACCATCGCCTGGGCGTGCATCGCTTCTTCCTGGCTGTGTTCATGCCAGGCGATCCGCCCCTCTGTTGGCGACAGCAGGCCGTGGCAAAGACGAAGCAGCAGGCTTTTCCCGGCGCCGTTCGGCCCCAGGATGAGCGTGCGGTCCTCCGCCTGAATGTCCAGGAAAATGCCCTTTAGCAAGGCCTGGCCGCCTATTTCATAGGCAAGATCCGTCAGCACGAGAGGAAAGATTGTCGCACTCATGAAATGCCCCGTCGCGACGCCGCGTTGCCAATCGCATAAACCGCCCCATTGATCAGCAGTGAGATCCCAAGCAGCAGAATGCCCAGCCCAAGGGCAAGGGTCAGATTTCCCTTGCTGGTTTCCAGCGCAATGGTTGTCGTCATGACGCGGGTCACGTGGTTGATGTTGCCACCGACAATCATGACGGCGCCCACCTCGGCCATGGCGCGGCCCAGACCCGCCAGCACCACCGACAGCACCCGGGCGCGCCCGTCCCAAAGCAGGGTTGCCATCATCCGACCGCGGCCAATGTCAAGGGAACGCAAAAGTTCGCCATATTCGTCCCATAAATCGACGACCACCTGACGGGTGAGCGCGGCGATGATCGGCACCACCAGCAACACCTGGGCGATAATCATCGCCGTCGGCGTGAACAGAAGCCCAAGCACGCCCAAAGGCCCGGCCCGGGAGATCAACAGATAAACGATGAGGCCGACGACAACCGGCGGCAGGCTCATCATCGCGTTCAAAAGGACAGCAAGAACGCCGACGCCCGGAAAGCGGAACAATGCGACGGCCGCCCCAAGGGGCAGGCCGATCAGCGCAGCGATGCCAACGGCGGTCAGGCTGACCTGCAACGACAGGGCGACGATGCTGACGAGGTCGGGATCAAAAGCCCCGATCATCGCAAAGGCATGGGCAAAGGCGGTTGCAAAATCGTTCACGGCGTTTCCCTGTGTCTTGAGCCGTCAAAGTATCTCGGGCCGTCGAAAATCTACTGCCCTTTCCGGCGCGTGGAAAGGATTGCAAATCGGCAAACGGTGACGCCGGGCCCGCATTTCGCTACAACCTAGACATGCTGCAGATCAACGCGTTGCAGACGGAGCACCTGGCCGCAATCGATGCCGCGATCGCCAGCGGCGAATGCGTCGCCGTCATGGGGCCAAGCGGCTCTGGAAAAACGCTGTTCCTGCGCGCCATCGCCGATCTGGACCCGGGCACGGGGCGGGTGACCCTAAACGGCGTTGAGCGGCAAAGCCTGACGGCCCCGCAATGGCGGCAAAAAGTCTGTTACCTGCCGCCGGATTCCGGCTGGTGGGCAGACGACGTCGCCGCGCATTTCCCAGACAGCCACGCGGCGCGCGCGCTTTTCCCGCGCCTGGGGCTGCCGGTGACGGCGCTGGACTGGGAGGTCGCACGGCTTTCCACCGGTGAACGCCAACGCCTGGCCCTTGCACGCGCGCTGTTGCTTCACCCCGCCGTGCTGCTTCTGGACGAACCGACATCCGGTCTGGACGCGACCACCATAGCAGCGGTCGAAGCGGTGCTGAAACACGCCCTGGACGAAGGCACCGCGATCGTACTTGTCACCCATGACGCCGCCCAGGGAAAGCGCATGGCAAAACGCTGCCTGCATTTCAACCAGGGACGCCTTGAAAGCGAGGAACAATGGGCGCCGACGTAATAGCCTTAAGCTATGGCGACCTTGCGCTTGCGTCGCTGCTTGTCCTGCTGAACGCGGGCCTTTCTTTCGGCCTGCGCCTGCGCCTTGAAAGCCAGTTGCTGATCGCCGCCCTGCGAATGGTCGTTCAGCTTAGCCTTGTCGGCCTTGTCCTGAACGCGCTTTTCACAAGCGTCTCCCCCGTTTTGACAGGCTTTGTGGCCCTGGCCATGGTGCTGTTCGCCGGTCGTGAAATCGCCGCCCGCCAGGAACGGCGCCTGGCCGGCTGGTGGACCTATGGCCTTGGCACGACCAGCGTGCTGATGGCGGCCATGGTCGTAACGGTGCTGGCCCTCACCACCCAGATTCAACCGGACCCCTGGTACCACCCACGCTTTGCCATTCCCATTCTGGGCATGATCCTTGGCAACACGATGACCGGCGTCGCCCTTGGCCTGAACACGCTGATGACGACGGTCGCGCGCGAACGCGTCGCCATCGAAGCGCGGCTGGCGCTGGGCCACAAATGGCGCGATGCCTTTCGCAACGTCATCCGCGAGGCGATGCGAAGCGGCCTCATCCCGATCGTCAACGCGATGGCGGCGACGGGCTTGGTCTCGCTGCCAGGCATGATGACCGGGCAGATTCTTGCCGGGGCGGACCCCATGCACGCCATCAAATACCAGTTGCTGATTATGTTCCTGATTGTTGGCGGCACCGGCCTTGGCGTCTTCGCAGCGATTCTGGCGGGCGCGCACCGGCTGACGGATTCCCGCCATCGCCTGCGCCTGGATCGCCTGCGCAAGGCCAAGTAAGGCGGCCCTTGCACAAGGGCCGAGCCGCCGCCTAAAGTGGCGGCCGCACGCGGGTGTAGCTCAATGGTAGAGCTCCTGCTTCCCAAGCAGGTGACGAGGGTTCGATTCCCTTCACCCGCTCCATTGTCACAAAAACGGGCCCGCCTGAAAGGGCCCGCCTGAAAGACGCTGGAAAATTTTATGTCTTTTCGAAACGTGCTGTCCGTCCTGCTTGGCCTGTTTTGCATCAGCCCCGTCTGGGCAGCAGAAAAAGTGCTCGTTCTTGCCTCAACGACATCGACGGAAAATTCCGGACTCTATGATTTTCTACTGCCCATCTTCAGGGAAGAAACCGGCATTGCGGTCCGCGTCGTCGCCGTCGGCACCGGCCAGGCAATGAAGCTTGCCCAGAGAGGCGACGCCGACGTTCTGCTTGTTCATCACCGGTCGTCGGAAGATCGCTTCATCGCCGAAGGCTATGGGATCGACCGCCGCGACGTCATGTACAACGATTTTGTGATCGTTGGCCCCGGTGACGACCCGGCCGGCATCCTGGGGGTGCATGATGTCGGCGACGCCCTGCGGAAGATCGCCAAACACAAGGCGATGTTTGTCTCACGCGGTGACGACAGCGGCACCCACAAGATGGAACGCGACCTTTGGCGGGCGATCGATTTCGATGTCCGCCCGGCCTCTGGCGACTGGTATCGCGAGACTGGTTCCGGCATGGGCGCCACCCTGAACACGGCGGCGGCGGCCGACGCCTACACGCTGACGGATCGCGGCACATGGCTTGGTTTTCAGAACCGGCGGCGGCTTATCCTTGCCGTCCAGGGCGACCCCCGGCTTCTCAACCCCTATGGCATTATCCGCGTCAACCCGGAACGCTTTGCGCATTTGAACGCCGAAGCGGCGCGGATTTTCGTCGACTGGCTGACCTCGAAGCGAGGGCAAGCCGCCATCGCCGCCTTCCGGATAAACGGCAAGCAGCTTTTCTTTCCAAATTACAAGAAAAACGCCCCCTGACATCCGGATAGGCTCTCTTTTCCGTCGCCAAGACCGTATACTTCCGAAACTGGATCCTTCGCGACAGGGCGAGCGTACCCGCCAGAAGCAGAGCCTGCATGCGCATCTTAATCATCGAAGACGACCACGAGATGGCGGCCTATCTTATGAAAGGCCTGAAGGAACACGGCTATGTTGTCGATCACGCAGCGGACGGCCGCGACGGCCTTCTGCTTGCATCAACCGGCGATTTTGACCTTCTGATTATCGACCGCATGCTGCCCCATACGGACGGCCTTTCCATCGTCAAGCTTTTGCGCGAACAGGGCATCAAAAGCCGCATTCTTCTCTTAAGCGCGCTCGGCCAGGTGGACGACCGCGTCAGCGGCCTGAAGGCCGGCGCCGATGATTACCTTGCCAAGCCTTACGCCTTTTCCGAATTGCTGGCACGGATCGAGGTTCTGCTGCGGCGCAAGGATAGCGAGGGCGAACAAAGCCGGCTTCACGTCGGCGATCTGGAGATGGACATGATCGCCCGGACGGTCAAGCGGGCAGGCAAAGAAATTGAGCTGAAGCCGCGCGAATTCCGCCTTCTTGAATATCTGATGCGCCACGCCAGCCAGGTTGTCACCCGGACGATGCTGCTGGAAGGGGTCTGGGATTATCATTTCGACCCTCATACGAATGTCATCGACGCGCAGGTAAGCCGTCTTCGCCAGAAAATCGACAAGGGCTTTGGAAAACCGATGATCCATACGATTCGCGGTGCGGGGTATTTGCTTCGTGCAAATGATTAGACTGTTTCGAACCTCGGCCTTTCGAATGGCGGTCCTTTACATGGCCGTCTTTGGGCTGTCCATGTTTGCCATCCTGGGCTTCACCTATTACGCAACGATCGAGGTCATCGACGCGGAAACGAACAACGTTATCGACGCGGAAACGAAAGGGCTTGTCGAGCAATACAGCCTTCTTGGCCTGCGTGGGATCGCCAACGTCATTCAACACCGATCCGTTAATTTGAAGGCACCGGGCGCGGTCTATCTGCTTGTGAACCATCGCTACGAACGGATCACCGGAAATTTAAGCGCCTGGCCAGCCGACACCGCCGAGCCAGCCGGCACCGCCGAGGCGGCCATCCTTCCTCTGGCACCTCCAGAGGACGGCAAATGGATTCATTTCCGTATCAGCCATGGTGAGGGTGAAGAAAAAGTCTCCCGCCAGATGCGGGCGCGAGTCATTGATCTGTCGAACGGCTATCACGCGCTGGTCGGCCGCGACATCGGCGAGCGCGAGCGTTTCCAGGAAGTGATGCGGGCGACGGTTGCCCTGTCGATTTTCCTTATGACCCTGCTGGCCTTTATCAGCGGCCTGCTTCTTAGCCGCCAGATGCTGCGTCGGGTTGATTCGATTGCCAAAATCAGCCGGCAAATTATTGACGGCGATTTGACAAAACGCGTCACCGTGCGCGGAACCGACGACGAGTTTGACCGGCTTTCCGCAAATCTGAACGAGATGTTCGACCAGATCGAACAATTGTTGCTTGGCATGCGCGCCGTAACGGACAGCATCGCCCATGATCTGGGTGCCCCGCTGACCCGCCTGAAAAACCGGATCGAGATGACGCTTCGCGGTGCACCGGACATGAACGCCTACCGGGCCGCCCTGAAAGGGGCCATCAAGGAGACCGATTATATCCGCGCAACCTTCGACGCGCTGATCGACATCGCACGTGTCGAGGCAGACGCGATGCGCCTTGAGATGGCGCCGCTGAACCTGACCGATCTTGCCGAGGAGTTGCTTGAGCTTTACGAGCCAATGGCGAACGAGCAGCAGCTTCACCTGGAAGCCTCCCTCGCCGCAACCGCGCCGGTGCTTGCCAACCGCCAGACTCTGGCCCGGGCGTTCTCGAACCTTCTCGACAATGCCATCAAATACACGCCGGCCGGAGGCACCATCCGGCTGAACGTCACAACGACACCCGAACAGGTCTGCTTTGTTCTTGAAGACAGCGGCGACGGCATTCCGGCGGCGGATCGCGAACGCGTGCTGCAACGCTTCGTCCGGCTGGAAAAGAATCTGGCAACCCCCGGCACCGGCCTGGGGCTAAGTCTTGTCGCGGCGGTGGCAAAGCTGCATCGGGCCACCCTTGAACTGGACGACAACGCGCCGGGCCTGCGGATAACCCTCACCTTCCAGCGCTGCCGGAAAGACGACGGCCAGACGGAAAACCGTCAAGCCTGAGAAACAGGGGGGTTGCAAATAAAGGCGGCTCGCGAGGGAGTTCGCGAGCCGCCTTTCCGGACCCATCAGCCCTCGATTCCACGGCCGGTCAGAAGGGAGCCGAGGTGAGAGCCCGGAAACCTCCGCGACTTGTCATTCGCGGCGGGCTGTACATCGAAGCCTTTAGGGAAAACTTCGATGCGGAGGATCTGTTTTCTGTGTTTGCAGTATCGGTTTTAAGCCACCCCACCTTGCAGCTGGATGACGGCCACATGAATTTTTTGCAATGTTTAAAAACCGCAGAATATCAACGATTTTAGGGCAGATTCGTTAGCGGTCGCGGTCACGCCTGATGAAAAAAGCGGGCGCAGACCGGCGTTTGCTGCCGCCTTCCAAGGCCCGTGGCAAGGAAAGAAAGCCCCGCATGGCCTTGGCCGGTGACGACGCCGACAAGGTGATTGCGTGGCGCAACGCAAAGCCGCTCATTGCCCCTCCGGGCCCGTCCGGTTCATATGCGCAAGCGCAGCCATTTTTTTATGGCGTCTTTTTATGGCGGGATTGCTGCGCCAGCTTCAAGGCTCAGAAGATCGCGCATCCCCTGCAACGCGGCATCGGCATAGCGTTCCATCGTTGAAGGAAATTTCGCCTACGTGCCGGGCAAAGTTTACCGGCAAGAAGGGATCGGAACCAAGGACGGAACCAAAGGCCTCTCAGCCCATATCTGGCGTTGGGCCACGATCCGGTTTAAGGTCGCCGTTGCATTTTTAAGACAAGGCATCCCTTTTTTAAGACAAGGCATCCATGGCAATCTGGGGAAAATTGATCGGCGGCGCCGCAGGGCTCGCCCTCGGCGGACCGCTTGGTGCCATCCTTGGCGCCATCGCCGGCCATGCCTATGACCGCGGCAAGGCTGAGCGCGCGCAAGGCGTTCATGGACAGGCGGGTGCCGACCTGTCCGCCACCCGCCAGGCCGCCTTTACGACCGCCGTCATCGTGCTGTCGGCAAAAATGGCGAAGGCGGACGGCGTCGTCACGAAGGACGAGATCCGCGCTTTTAAACAAATCTTTCACGTGCCGAAATCGGCCGCAGCCGAAGTGGGCGTGCTGTTCAACCGGGCGCGGAAGGAATCGGCGGGCTTCGAGCCTTACGCCCACCAGATCGCCACCCTGTTTGCCCATCACCGCGTCGTCCTTGAAGACCTTCTGGGTGGGCTTTTTCATATTGCCCGGGCCGATGGCTGGGTTTCCCCGGAGGAAATCGCTTATCTAAAAGAGGTCGCCCGGATTTTCGGCTTCGACGCCCAGGCCTTTGAGCGGATTGCGGCGGCGCATCTGGGCGAAGGCAGCGTCGACCCTTACGACGTGCTGGACGTCAAACCCGATATCTCCGACGAAGCGTTGAAGAAGGCCTATCGCAAACTCATCCGCGAAAACCATCCCGACCGGCTGATGGCGCAAGGCATGCCCCAGGAATTCATCGAAATCGCCAATGAAAAAATGGCGCGCATCAACGATGCCTATGCCCAGATTGAAAAAATGCGCGGCCGCAGTTAGGCGATGAAGCCGCAACACATCGCGCTGGCCCTTGCCATCATGGTCATCTGGGGGATGGCCTTTGTTCCCAGCAAGATCGGCATCACCCAGATTCCACCGATTTTTTTTACCGCACTGCGCGCCTGCGTCGTGGCGTTGCTGTTGCTGCCTTTCCTGAAAAGCCCACGCGGCCATATCCGCGAACTTCTATGGCTGTCGCTGATGATGGGGACGCTGCATTACGGCTTTGTCTTTACCGGCCTTAAAAGCATCGACGCGTCCCTGGCCATCCTCCTGGTTTTGATGCAGGTGCCTTTCGCCTCTCTGCTCGCCGTGCCGTTTCTTGGCGAGCGGATCGGCTGGCGGCGCATCATCGGCCTTGTCACCGCCTTTGCCGGCATCGTGCTAATCACCGGCAGGCCGGAAATGCGAGCGGACTTCCTGCCGGTGCTGTTTATCCTGATCGGCATCTTCTTCTGGGCGGCAGCAAATATTCTGGTCAAACGCATGCGGCTGACTGACGGCAACCAGATCAATGGCTGGGTCGCAATTTTTTCGGCACCGCAACTTTTTGCCGTTTCCTTCTTTCTCGAAACCGGCCAGATCGAAGCGGCACAGACAGCCGACTGGACCGCCTGGACGGCGTTGATCTACATCGCCGGGGTCGTCACCGTTATCTCGTTCGCCTTGTGGTACCGTCTGTTACGATGGTACCCGATCAATCAGGTGATGCCTTTTGCCTTGCTGATGCCGATCTTCGGCGTCGCAGCAGGCATGGTGGTGCTGGGCGAAACGCTGGCCTGGCAGACCATTGCCGGTGGCATCGTGACCCTTGCCGGCGTGGCCATCATCGTGCTGCGCCGTCCCGTACGCATCGACGCCGGAATCTGACCGGCGTCTAACCGGAGGCTAAAATGGGTGTCACAATTTTCGAGCACCCCTCCCCGAACTGTGAGCCGCGCCCGCAAGGCGTTGCCATCGATACGCTTGTTCTCCACTACACCGGCATGAAAACGGCAAAAGCGGCGCTTGCACGCCTATGCGATCCCAAAGCCGGGGTCAGCGCCCATTATTTGATCGACGAGGCCGGCCAGATTACGGCGCTGGTGCCCGAAGAAGCGCGCGCCTGGCATGCGGGAAAGGCCTGCTGGCAAGGGGCCGAGAACCTGAACGACCGTTCGATCGGTGTCGAGATTGCCAATCCGGGCCATGAATTTGGCTATCGCCCCTTTCCCGAAGCCCAGATGGCCGCGCTGGAGGGCCTGCTTCTGGGCATCCTCGCGCGCCACACGATTGCGCCCGCCCGCGTATTGGGCCATTCCGACATCGCCCCGGACCGCAAGGAAGACCCCGGCGAGCTTTTCGACTGGCAGCGCCTGGCGCGCGCCGGCATCGGGCGCTGGCCGGACAACCAACGGCTGAACAACCAACGGCCGGAGAACACCCAACCGCCGCCGCCCATTGGCAAGGTACAGACCATGCTTCACCAAATCGGCTACGCGGTGCCGCTCACCGGCCAGGCGGACGCAGCAACGGAAAAAGTCATCGCGGCCTTTCAGCGGCACTTTCGCCCCGCACGCATCGACGGCGTGGCGGATGGCGAAACGGTGGCCCGGCTGCGCGCCCTTCTCGAAGGGGAGGCTTGACCAAAGCCCGCCCAAAGCCTAGCTAAAGAGGAGCCAGATGGCCGGATGGCCGCTTGGCGCGCAAGCGCCGAGAGGAAAGTCCGGGCTCCACGGAAACACGGTGCCGGATAACGTCCGGCGGGGGCGACCCTAGGGAAAGTGCCGCAGAGAGTAGACCGCCGGTGGGTTTCCACCGGTAAGGGTGAAAGGGTGCGGTAAGAGCGCACCGCGTCTCCGGTAACGGAGATGGCAGGGTAAACCCCACCGGGAGCAAGACCAAATAGGGGCGGCAACGCCGCAAGGCAGGTGCGTTTCCGCATCGCTGCCCGGGTCGGTCGCTAGAGGCGTCGGGCAACCGGCGTCCCAGAGGAATGGTCATCCCCTGTGAAAACAGGGACAGAACCCGGCTTACAGGCCATCTGGCATTTTTCTCCAAGAAAAGCGAAAGATAGATTTGTTCCCGTTATGTTCTTATCTTAACGTTTTTCGGGCCTCATCTAGTAATCGCACCGGAAAAGGCCCAAAAAGCGTCGATGGAAGTCTTTCGCTATTTTTCGTGTCGTTCGAAATTCTCCTTTTGAACGAAGGTTTTACTTCCCCGCGTCGTTGACACCCATAAAAACCCATGATATCCCATAATGTCCCAAATTGGGCAGTAGCGCCCAATTCGGACAAGGCCGGGACCATCGCATTGCCCAGGGTTTTTGGGCCCAGGTTCCTGGCGGATCGAAGAAATCGGCGATCGGGGGCCGGAATGGCGCTGTTTCTTTCGACCTACACGAACAAAATCGACAAGAAGGGCCGTGTGTCGGTGCCGGCCTCTTTTCGTGCCGCCATTGGCGGCCAAAGCTTTCATGGCATCGTCGCCTTTCGTTCGTATCGGATGAAGACGATTGAGGCGTTTTCGATCGACCGCATGGAACGCCTGAGCACCAGCCTGGATGCGCTGGATCTTTTCTCTGACGCTCAGGACGATCTGGCTGCGACGATTTTTGCGGATTCGCGCCCCCTTCCCTTCGACAGCGAAGGGCGCATCCTGCTGCCCCCCGAATTTACCGACTACGCAAATCTTCAGGGCCAGGCCGCCTTTGTCGGGCGTGGCGCGACCTTCCAGATATGGGAACCGAAGGCGTTTGAGGCCCATCAGATGTCGGCCCGGAAACGGGCGCTGGAGCGCGGCACGACGCTGCGCCTTGGCCCCTCGGACGGACCGGGAGGCGATTAGCCATGACCCCCCGGACGCGGCACCAGGAAGCGCAACAACAAGAAACCCAAAGCCAAGCCGGTCATCGCCCCGTCCTTCTAAAAGAAGTGCTCGATGCGCTGAACCCGGTGGATGGCGCAACCTATGTGGACGGCACCTTTGGCGCCGGTGGCTATACCCAGGCAATTTTAAAGGCGGCGGACTGCACAGTCTGGGCCATTGACCGCGATCCCGAAGCCATCGAAGGCGGCGCGGCGCTGGCACGCCTTTATCCGAAGCGGCTTCACCTTGTCGAAGGCCGCTTTAGCGACATGGTTGCGCTGCTGGCGCAAAACGGCGTCCACCAGGTGGACGGCATCGCGCTGGATTTCGGCGTTTCCTCGATGCAGATCGACAGCCCCGAACGCGGATTTTCCTTCCGCCAGGACGGGCCGCTGGACATGCGCATGGAAAAGGCCGGCCTGTCTGCCGCCGACGTCGTCAACACCGAAGACGAAAAAACCCTCGCGACGATTTTCTTTAAATATGGCGACGAACGCCGCTCGCGGCATATCGCGCGTCGCATTGTCGAAAGGCGGGCAGAAAAACCGATTACGCGCACCCACGAGCTTAGCGACATCGTCGCCAGTGTTGTGCGGAAGGGCAAGGACGGGATCAACCCGGCGACGCGCACCTTCCAGGCGTTGCGTATTTACGTCAATGACGAGCTTGGCGAAATCGAACGGGCCTTAAACGCCGCAGAAAGCCTGCTGAAGCCCTCGGCGCGAATCGTCGTCGTCGCCTTTCATTCCCTGGAAGACCGCATCGTCAAAACGTTTCTGCGCCTGCGCAGCGCGCAAGCCGCGCGCGCCTCGCGCCATCTGCCCATGAAGCCGGAAGCGGCACAGGCGCCAAGTTTTGCCCTGCTGCACCGCCGGGTGGTGCGCCCAGGCCCGGCCGAGATTGCCGCCAATCCACGGGCGCGTTCGGCGCGCCTGCGCGCTGCGATGCGCACGACCGCCGCGCCTTGGGAGGCGTCCCCATGAAGGGCCCGCTCATTTCCCTCTGGCTGCTGCTGACCGCTGTCATCTGCTTCGGCCTTTTCTTCGCGAAATACGAGGTGCAATCCCTGGAAGGCGAGCTTGCCGCCCTTAACCGGGAAATCCTCAACGGCCAGGGGGAACTCCATGTGTTGCGGGCAGAATGGGCCCTGTTGAGCCGGCCCGAACGCATTCACAGTTTAAGCACGCGCTATCTTGACCTTCGAACGGTGAGCGCGACACGCATTGGCACGCCGGACGCGCTGGCTGCGCATCTGGAGGCCGGCAAATGAACCGCCAGCCCCGCCAGCAAACCGATCGCGCCCACCGCCGGGCGATTGAAACCGGCCGCACGCGCCTTGTTCTGATGGGCGCGCTGGCGATGCTTGCCTTCCTGGCCGTTGGTGTGCGGCTTGTCGATGTGATGGCGCTTCGCGAAGGCCATGAGCCGCGACTGGCCGATGCCAATTTGCCCGTTGTCTGGCAAACGGAACGCGCCGATATTCTCGATCGCAATGGCGAAATTCTGGCAACCAATTTGCGCACGGCATCCCTTTACGCCGACCCCAAGAAGGTGCAGAACCCGAGACAGGCGGCGCAGCGTCTTGCCCGCCTGCTGCCCGGCCTGAACCGCGCCGCAACCTTCACCCTGCTGACGTCCAATCGCCGTTTCATCTGGATTCGCCGCCACCTGACGCCGCGCCAGCAATACGCCGTCAACGCCCTTGGCATTCCCGGCCTTTATTTCCAGCATGAAGAGCGCCGGGCCTATCCCCATGGCCACCTGGCCGCCCATGTTGTCGGGTTTACCGGCGTCGACAATCGCGGCCTTGCCGGAATCGAAAAATCTTTCGACGAGGTTTTACGAAACGGCAGCGGCCCGTTGCGGCTTTCTCTCGACATTCGCGTCCAGCACATTCTGGCCGATGAGATTGCCGGCGCGATGCAGCGTTTTCAGGCCATCGCCGGCATCGGCGTTGTCATGGACGTAACAAATGGCGAAGTGCTTGGCCTTGTCTCGCTGCCCGATTTCGATCCGAACCGACCTGGCGCGGCTTCGCCGAACGCCCTGTTCAACCGGGCGACGCTTGGCATCTACGAAATGGGTTCGACGTTTAAAATTTTTACGGCGGCGATGGCCCTTGAAAGCGGCACGGCAACCATTCAAAGCATCTATGACGCGTCGAAACCGATCCGCGTCGCGCGCTTTCTCATTCGCGATTTCAAACCAAAAAACCGCTGGTTGTCGATGCCGGAAATTCTGATGTATTCGTCGAACATTGGTGCCGCAAAAATGGCCATGGACGTCGGCACCGATCGCCAACGGGCCTATCTTGCAAAGCTTGGGCTGCTGAACCAGGCCGACATCGAGTTGCCAGAGATTGGCACGCCGCTTAGCCCGAAGCGGTGGCGTGAAATCAATCTGATGACGATTGCCTATGGCCACGGCCTTGCCGTAAGCCCCCTGCAATTGACCAGCGCCGTCGCAACAGTCGCCAATGGCGGTATCGCCCTGCCCGCCACGATGCTGCATCAGCCGAACGCGACAGCGGCGCAAGACGCGGCGAAAGAAGGCAGGCGCGTTTTCTCGCCGGAAACGTCCGAAAGGATGCGCCGGCTTCTACGCCTGGTTGTCGCCAAGGGAACGGGCCGCAACGCGGCGGCCAAAGGCTATCTCGTTGGCGGCAAAACCGGCACGGCCGAGAAAATTTCCGCCAAGGGGTACGCGCGCAAATCGCTGCGTGCCTCTTTCATCGGCGCCTTTCCAATGCACGCTCCGCGCTATGCCGTCTTCGTCATGCTGGACGAGCCGAAAGGCGACAAAAAGAGTTTTGGCTATGCCACCGGCGGCTGGGTTGCCGCACCCCTTGTCAGTCGCATTGTCACGCGGATGGCGCCCCTTGTCGGGGTTGCGCCCATCGACGAAAACGCGCCCGCAATCAAACAACGGATGTTCATTGAAATAAACGACCGGGGACAGAAGCTTGCGTCTTTCTGATCTCTTACGCGACGAAGAAATGGCTTTGATGTTTGCGACAACAGGAAAGAACGTGGAAATTACCGGGATTACAGCTGATTCCCGCAACGTCGAACCCGGCTTTTTGTTCGCCGCCCTTCCCGGCGCACAAACGGACGGCGCGCGGTTTGTTCCCCAGGCGCTTCGCCAGGGCGCCGTCGCCATCCTTGGCGCGCCGGCATTAAAAACGGCCTTTCCAGACAGTGGGGCGGAATTTCTTCCCGCAGAAAATGCTCGCAAGGCCTTCGCCATGATCGCCGCGCATTTCTGTGGCGCGCAACCGCGCCAGATCGCCGCTGTCACCGGCACGAACGGCAAAAGTTCCGTCGTCGGCTTTGCGCGCCAGATTTGGGAGCATCTTGGCGTGCGCGCGGCAAGCCTCGGCACCCTTGGCCTTGAACCGCCGCTTGCGTCCGACACCGGCGCGCAAGCCAGCCCGCTCACAACCCCCGATCCTGTAAGGCTGCACAAGCTGCTGGCCGAACTCGCCACGCAAAAAATCGATCACCTGGCGATGGAAGCCTCAAGCCACGGCCTGGAACAGTTCCGCCTGGACGGCGTGCGTGTAAGCATTGCCGTCTTTACGACATTTTCACGCGATCACCTCGATTACCACGGTTCGCTCGAAGCCTATCTTGCCGCCAAGCTTCGCCTGTTTTCGGAATTGCTGGACGAAAACGGCACCGCCGTTCTCAACGCCGACGATGCCGCCTTTGACAGCGTTCAGGCCATCTGCGTCCAGCGCGGCGTTCGCATTTTCAGCTATGGCGAAAAAGGCGACGCGCTTCGCCTGCTTGAAAGCAGACCCGTCGCCGATGGCCAGGACGTTGCCTGCGAAATTCTCGGCAAAAAGACGCGCTTTCACCTGCCCCTTGTCGGTGCCTTCCAGGCGAAAAACGCCTTGGCCGCCCTTGGCCTTGTTCACGCCGCCGGCGCGGACATGGCCAACGCGCTGGCAATTCTGCCAAAGCTTCGCCCCATCCCCGGACGTATGGAAACAATCGGCCGGCTTGCCAATGGCGCGCAAATTCATGTGGATTATGCCCATACGCCGGACGCACTGGCGAACGCATTGCGCGCGCTGCGCCCCTACGCAGCGGGCCGCCTGGTCGTTCTTTTCGGCTGCGGCGGCAACCGGGACCGGGGCAAACGCCCGGAAATGGGCGCGGTGGCCGATGCCCTTGCCGATGCCGTCTTCGTCACCGACGACAACCCCAGAAACGAGGACGCCAGCGCCATCCGCCAGGACATTCTAATTGCGTCGCGCAAAGGGAAAGAAATCCCCGACCGCCGCCTGGCCATCCATGCGGCCATCGAAAGCCTAGGCGCGGGCGACGTCTTGCTGATCGCCGGCAAAGGCCATGAGCAGGGCCAAATCGTCAACGCCGAAACCCTGCCCTTCGACGACCGCGACATCGCCCGCAACGCCATAAGCGCGACAGGAGACACGCCGAAATGACGCGCAAACCCTTGTGGACATCGCGTGAGGCCGAAGCCGCAACCGACGGCACCGGCACAGCCGCCTGGGAAGCAAACGGCGTTTCAATGGACAGCCGCCATCTGAAACCGGGGGATCTTTTCGTTGCTATTTCCGGGCCGAATTTTGATGGTCACGCCTTTGTCCGCGAAGCCTTCGCCCACGGCGCGGCAGCCGCCATTGTCGAAAGCCCGCCGAAGGATCCTTTAAAGCAAGCGCCGCTTCTGATCGTTGCAAATTCGTTTCACGCCCTTGAAGCCCTTGCCCGGACCGCGCGCGAGCGCGCGCGCGCACAAATCATCGCCGTCACCGGAAGTGTCGGCAAGACCGGCACGAAAGAAGCCTTGCGCCTGGCCTTGTCTGAAAGCGGCAACGTGCTGGCGACCCAGGGCAATTTCAACAACGAATATGGCGTGCCCTTGAGCCTTGCGCGTTTGCCGCGCGAAGCCGATTACGGCGTCTTCGAACTGGGCATGAACCACCCCGGCGAAATTCGCCCGCTTGCCAAACTCGTGCGCCCGAAGATCGGCATCATCACAAATGTCGAAGCCGTGCACATGGCCCATTTTGATTCCGTCGCCGAGATTGCCGATACGAAGGCCGAAATATTCGAAGGCATGGACGCGGACGGCATCGTTATTCTGAATCGCGACAACCCCTATTTTTCGCGTCTGGCTGCCGCCGCCAAGGCCCAAGGCATCACGCGCATCCTTGGCTTTGGCGAACACCCCGAAGCTCAGCTTCGCCTGATCAACTGCACCTGCCATGCGCTTTCCAGCAACGTCGTCGCCGAAATCGGCGGCCATGAAATTCACTACCGCCTGGGCGCACCGGGCCGCCATTGGGTCACAAACAGCCTCGCCGTGCTGGGCGCCGTCGACGCCGTAGGCGCCGATGTAAAAAAGGCGGCGGCAAAACTGGCGGGCCTTACGGCACCGGCGGGGCGAGGCCGACGGGTTCATGGCGTCATCCCAAGCGGCAAAATCGAGATTATTGATGAAAGCTACAACGCCAACCCGGCATCCATGCGCGCCACCTTCGACACCCTGGCCGCAACCCCGGCGGGTCCGGTTGGCCGACGCATCGCCATCCTCGGCGACATGCTGGAACTTGGAAAATTCGCACCCCGCATGCATGCCGAACTGGCCGGCGATCTGCTTCGTCACGAAATTGACCTCGTCTTCACGGTCGGCGAATTGATGAAAAATCTCGACCGCGAGATGCCGCCTCACATGCGCGGCGGCCATGCGAACAGCGCCGAAGCGCTCATACCTACGCTTCTGGAAGAACTTCATGGCAGCGATGTTGTTGCCGTCAAAGGCTCGCGGGCCATGAACATGAACCACATCGTTGCCGCCCTGCGCCAAGCCGATTCCGGCATGGCAAACGCAGCCAACGGCCACTAAGGAGCGGCAACATGCTTTTCAATTTTCTGTACCCGCTCTCGGATCAACTGCCGATCCTTAACCTGTTTCGCTACCTGACCTTCCGGACCGGCGGGGCCATCATGACGGCGTTGCTGATCAGCTTCGTTTTCGGGCCAAGCCTTATCCGCTGGCTGAAACGCCGCCAGAAGGAAGGCCAGCCGATCCGCAAAGACGGGCCGGAAAGCCACATTCTCGAAAAGGCCGGCACCCCGACGATGGGCGGCTTTCTTATTCTGCTTGGGTTGCTGGTTTCAACGCTGCTGTGGGCGGACCTGACGAACAATTACATTTGGGCAGTCCTTGGAATAACGACCGGCTTCGGCGTCATCGGGTTTCTCGACGATTTCCTGAAAGTTCGCCGCCGGACATCCCACGGCATGCCGGCAAAGGCAAAGTTTCTTGCCCAACTGGTGGTTGCCGGCGTGGGCATCTATGCCATCATGGCAAACACGCCCGAGCCCCTTGCCACGGGCCTGGCCGTGCCCTTCCTGAAAGACACGCTGCTCAATCTCGGCTGGTTCTTTATCCCCTTTGCCATGTTCGTCGTCGTTGGCACCTCGAACGCCGTAAATCTGACGGACGGGCTGGACGGCCTGGCCATCGTCCCGGTGATGATCGCCACGGCCTGTTTTGCGCTGATCACCTACCTTGTCGGCAACGCCGTTTTTGCCGGCTATCTGCAACTTCACGCCGTTCCGGGTGCTGGCGAACTGGCCGTCCTTTGCGGCGCCTTGCTGGGCGCGTCCCTGGGCTTTTTATGGTTCAACACGCCGCCCGCCATGGTCTTCATGGGCGACACCGGATCGCTTTCCGTCGGCGCGGCGCTGGGCGCCATCAGCGTTGTAACAAAGCACGAACTGGTGCTGGCCCTCATCGGCGGCCTGTTCGTGCTGGAGACCGTTTCTGTCATCGTGCAGGTCGCTTCCTTCAAGCTGACCGGGAAACGCGTCTTCAGGATGGCACCGCTGCATCACCATTTCGAAAAGAAAGGGTGGTCGGAACCAACCATTGTCATTCGCTTTTGGATCATCGCCTCGGTGCTGGCCCTCATCGGCCTGTCCACCCTGAAGCTGCGGTAACGCCATGATTGAAGTCATCGCCTACAAAGATCGCGCCGTGATGGTATTGGGACTTGGACGTTCCGGTCTTGCCACGGCGATTGCCCTGCGCAAGGGGGGCGCCGCCGTTCTTGTCTGGGACGACAACGCTGAAGCACGTGCGCTCGCCCTGCAGGAAGGCTTTCCCGTCACCGACCCGGACGCGATCAACTGGAAAAACGTCGATGCCGTGATCCCCGGCCCCGGCATTCCGCTGACCCATCCCAAACCCCATCCGGTTATCTACAAGGCGCGCGCCGCGCGCTGCGACATTTTGGGCGACATCGAACTTTTGGCGCGCACGCAACCGGAAGCACGCTATGTCGGCATCACCGGCACGAACGGCAAATCGACGACGACGGCCCTGATCGGTCACCTGCTGAAAGAGGCCGGCTATCGGGTGGCCCTTGGCGGCAATCTTGGAACACCGGCGCTGGCCCTCCCCCCCCTGGGACCGGAAGGCATTTATGTGCTTGAGCTTTCCTCCTTCCAGATCGACCTCTGCCCCGCCCCCTTTCTTAAAATTGCCGTGCTTTTGAACATTACGCCGGACCATCTTGAACGCCACGGCGGCCTTGAAGGCTATATCGCGGTGAAACGGCGCATCTTCGACCTGCTTCGCAACGACGGCACGGCCATTGTTGGCATCGACGATTCCCACAGCCGGAAAATCCTGGACGCCATCACCGGCAAGGTTGCACAGCTCATACCGATTTCGGCACACAGCAATCTCGACAAGGGCGTGAGCGCGCGCGCCGGCACGCTTACGGAACGGCTGGGCGAAGACGTGCCGCCGGTCGATTTGCGCGGCCTGGCAGCGCTTCCCGGCGCCCATAACTGGCAAAACGCCGCCGCAGCCTGGGCAGCGGTCCGAACCCTTGGCGTGGCCCCCGCGCCTGCGGCAAAAGCCCTGGCAAGTTTCATCGGCCTGCCTCACCGTCAGGAGCCGGTCGCCATCGTAAACGGCGTCCAATATATGAACGACAGCAAGGCAACGAACGCGACCGCCGCAGCAACCGCGCTAACCTCCCATGACGCCATTTACTGGATTGTCGGCGGACGGCCAAAGGCAGACGGCATCGACGCACTTGCCCCCTGCTTTCCGCGCATTCGCCACGCCTTCCTGATCGGCGAGGCCATGGACAGCTTCGCCAAAACCCTGGACAGCAACGTTCCCTTTACACGCTCTGGCGATCTGGCGACGGCCTTGCGCGACGCCCACAACATGGCCCAGGCCGCTGGCGAGAAAGGGGCGGTCGTGCTGCTTTCACCCGCCGCCGCCTCTTACGACCAATGGAAAAATTTTGAGGAACGAGGGGACGCCTTTCGGGCCGCCGCCCTCGAACTTCCTGGCGCAAAAGCGATCCTGCCGACAAGTGGAGGCATCGTTTCATGACAAGCTTTGCGCGCGCAGATACGAGCGTGTTAAGCCGCTGGTGGTGGACAGTGGACCGCTGGACGCTGGCGGCCATCGCGCTGTTGATAGGCATCGGCGTGCTTGTCGCATTGGCCGCAAGCCCATCGGTTGCCGAACGCATCGGCGTCGAGCCCCTTTATTTCGTCCGCCGCCATCTTATCTTCCTGCCATTGGCGCTGGGCACGGTTTTCTTCGTCTCGCTGATGACGCCCAAAGATGCACGACGTCTGGCCATTTTCGTTTTTCTTGTTTCCATGATCCTGCTTGTGCTGGTCCTCTTTATCGGCACCGAGGTCAAAGGTGCCCGGCGATGGATCACGATCGCCGGATTTTCCCTGCAACCATCGGAATTCATCAAGCCAAGCTTTGCCGTGCTGGCCGCATGGATGTTTGCCGAACATCAAATGAACCATGAGTTTTCCGGGCGCAAAATTTCCATCGCACTTTGCGGAATCGTCCTTCTTCTTCTGCTTGCCCAGCCCGACATCGGCATGGCCATCGTCGTTCTCGTCACCTGGTGCACCCAGCTCTTCCTTTCCGGCCTGCCGCTGCTTTTGGCCGGCCTGCTTTTCCTGCTCGCCATCTCCGGATTGATCGGCGCCTATTTTGTCTTTCCCCATGTGGCGCTTCGCATCGACAGCTTCTTCGACCCAAGTTCCACCAGCGGCTATCAGGTGTCGCGCGCCATGGAAGCGTTTGGAAATGGCGGCCTGTTTGGCCGCGGCCCGGGCGAAGGCCACATCAAGGAAACGATCCCCGATGCCCATGCGGATTTCGTCTTCGCCGTCATTGGCGAGGAGTTTGGCCTGTTCGCCTGCCTGCTGATTGTCAGCCTGTTCGCCTTCATCTTCCTGCGCGGCCTGAGCCGGATGCTGCAGGAAGAGAGCCTGTTTCTTCTTCTTGCCGTCACCGGCCTGCTGACGCAATTTTCGCTTCAGGCGTTCATCAATTTGGCATCGACGCTTAACCTGATCCCAACGAAAGGCATGACCCTGCCCTTTATTTCCTACGGCGGGTCGTCGCTTGTCGCGCTGGCTTTCACGATGGGCCTTGTTCTTTCCTTCACCCGGCGGCACAGCCACTCCCGGGAGAAACTGTGATGGCAGAGGCGCGCAATCTTGTCCTGTTGACAACGGGCGGCACCGGCGGCCACGTCTTTCCCGCAGAAGCCCTTGCCGACGCGCTGACGCGCCGTGGTGTGCGGCTGGCGCTGGCAACGGACCGGCGCGGCCACGCCTATCCCGGCGCGCTGCGCAACCTCGAACGTCACCAAATTCACGCCGCGCCCATGGCTGGGCGAAGCGTGGTGAAACTTTTCAAGGCCGGCTTTGAAATGGCGTGGGGGTATTTGCAGGCCCGCCGCCTGCTGCGCCGATTGCGGCCCCAGGCCGTCATCGGGTTCGGCAGCTATGCGTCGGTGCCCGTGATGCTGGCCGCAAGCCATCTGGGCGTGCCGACCATCCTCCATGAACAGAACGCCGTCATGGGCCGCGCCAATCGCCTGCTGGCACCACGCGTCACAACCATTGCCACGTCCTTTCCGATCACCCGCCATCTGCGGTCAATGGACGAAGCAAAAATTCTTCTGACCGGCAACCCCGTGCGCGAGGCCTTCCATACGGTTTGCGAACGGCCCTACCCACCGCTTGGACTGGGCGACCCCTTCGTCGTGCTGATCCTTGGCGGCAGCCAGGGCACTCACGTCTTTGCCAACGTCGTGCCAAATGCCATGGCGGCGCTTGCCCCGGAAACACGGCGACGCCTTCGCATCACCCAGCAATGCCGCCCGGAAGACCTTGAGGCCGTTGACGCAGAGTACAAGGCCCTTGGGATCAAGGCCGAAATTGCGTCCTTTTTCGATGACGTCCCGGAACGCTTCGCAAAGGCCCATCTGGTTATTTCCCGGGCGGGTGCCTCGACGGTTGCTGAACTGACCGCCGCGGGCAGACCCGCCATTCTGGTGCCTTATCCCACCGCCACGGACGACCACCAGACGGCGAACGCCCACGCCCTGGAGGAGGCGGGCGGCGCCTGGCTGATGCCGGAACCCTTCTTCACGCCGGACGCCCTTGCCGCACGGATCACATCCTTCCTGGAACTGCCGGTGCTCCTCAACAAGGCGGCCACAAGCGCCCATGCCCTTCGCCGCGCTGACGCGGCAGAGCGGCTTGCCGAAGCCGTTTGCAAATGCCTGCCCAACACGAGTGGAACGCCGACCCATGCAACGCAAGGTGTGACGGCATGAACACCCTGACCCTTCCCACCGGCCCCATTCACTTCGTCGGCATCGGCGGCATCGGCATGAGCGGGATTGCGGAAATCCTCCACAACCTCGGCTATCGCGTACAGGGAAGCGATTTGAACGAAAATGCGAACGTCCTTCGCTTGCGCAAGCTTGGCATTGCCGTCGCCATCGGACAGGCCGACAAGAATCTTGAGGGCGTCGAGGTCGTCGTTCTTTCCTCCGCTATCAAGGAAAGCAACCCCGAAGTGATGGCGGCCAGAAAACGGCATATCCCAATCGTTCGCCGCGCCGAAATGCTGGCTGAGCTGATGCATCTTAAATCGGCGATCGCCGTTGGCGGCTCCCACGGGAAGACAACGACGACCTCCCTGATCGCCGCCCTTCTTGAGGCCGCCGACATGGACCCGACCGTCATCAATGGCGGCATCATCAACGCCTATGGCACGAACGCCCATCTTGGCGAAGGCGAATGGATGGTTGTCGAGGCGGATGAATCAGACGGCACCTTTATCAAATTGCCGGCCACAATTGCCGTCGTCACAAACATCGATCGCGAGCATCTCGATTTCTACGGCTCCTTTGCCGAGCTAAAGAACGCCTTCGTGCAATTCGTCGAAAACATTCCGTTTTACGGCTTTTCGGTTCTCTGCATCGACGACCCGGAAGTTGCCGCCATGCTGCCGCGCATCTCGGACCGTCGGCTGGTGACCTATGGGGTCAGCCCCAAAGCGGAGATTCAGGGCCTTAATGTCCGCATCACGCCAACGGCAACCTATTTCGATGCCCGCATCAAGGGGCGCGGCGGCGATCCGGACACGGTCATCGAAGGCTTGCAACTGCCGATGCCGGGGCTGCACAACGTAAAAAATGCGCTAGCCATGGTCACCATCGCCCAGGAAATGCAAATTTCCGAGCCCGTCCTGCGCAAGGCGCTGGCCGAGTTTGGCGGCGTGCGACGGCGCTTTACCAACCTTGGCTGCGTGAACGGCATCACCATCATCGACGATTACGGGCACCACCCCGTTGAAATTGCTGCCGTGCTGAGCGGTGCCCGCGCCATCGCGACGGGCAAGGTCATCGCCGTCTTCCAGCCGCACCGTTACAGCCGGGTGCAAAGTCTTTTCGAGGATTTCTGCGCGGCCTTTGGCGACGCCGACACCGTCATCGTGTCCGACATCTATGGTGCGGGCGAAACGCCGATCAACGGCATCGACCGGGACGCCATTCTCAAAGGCTTGCGCGCCCAGGGCCACGCAAACGCGTTGCCCCTTGAAAGGCCGGAAAGCCTTGCCAGACGCATTTACGACATCGCCGAAGAAGGCGACTACGTCATCTGCCTGGGCGCCGGCGACATCACGGCCTGGGCCCAGGCGCTGCCGGACGCGCTGGCCCGAATTGAAGGAAAACCGCTGGAGGCTAGGCAATGATAGCGGCGGATCGGAAAAACACCGAACGGCTTTGCGATCGCCTGCCCACCGTGCGCGGTAGCTATCAAAAGGCGGTGGCGCTGGGCGCCATGACCTGGTTCCGGGTCGGCGGCAAAGCGGAAATTCTGTTCCAGCCCGCCGATGTCGCGGACCTTGCCGATTTCCTGAAAGGAAAGCCCGCCGATATCGCTGTGACGGTGCTTGGGCTTGGTTCCAACCTTCTGGTTCGCGATGGCGGCATCGCCGGTGTCGTCATCCGGCTGGGCCGCGCCTTTGCCGATATCACGGTTGACGGCACGACCCTTCACGCCGGGGCCGGGGCATTGGATCGCGCCATCGCCATGGCCAGCCGCGACGCCGGCCTCACCGGCCTTGAATTCCTGAGCGGCATTCCCGGCACCCTTGGCGGCAGCTTGCGCATGAACGCCGGTGCCTATCAGCACGAGATGAAAACCTGCGTCGAGACGGCCGAAGCGCTGGACCCAGACGGCGAACGCCACCCGCTTTCCCCAGACGATCTTGGCTTTACCTATCGCCAGTGCGCCGTGCCAGAAGACTGGATTTTTATCGGCGCGACTCTCAAGGGCGAAAAGGGCGACCGCGAGGCCATCGCGCGGCGCATTGCCGAAATTGCCGACACCCGGGAGGAAACTCAGCCGATCCGCACACGCACCGGCGGCAGCACATTTGCCAACCCGCCCGGCGCAAAAGCCTGGGAGCTGATCGCCGCAGCCGGTTGCCGCGGCCTGAAGATTGGCGGCGCGATGGTGTCTGAAAAACATTGCAACTTCCTGATCAACACCGGCACGGCGAACGCCGCCGACATCGAAGCCCTCGGCGAAGAAATTCGCCGCCGTGTTTTTGCGAAAAGCGGCGTCTGGCTGGAATGGGAAATCCGCCGCGTCGGCAACCCCCTGCAAGGGGGCCCCCTGCAAGGGCAGCCCCAGGCCAAGTCCGGAGGCGCGCCATGACGAAAAAGGCGAAAACAATCGCCGTCCTGATGGGCGGATGGTCCGCCGAACGCGACGTCTCCCTTGCAAGCGGCGCGGCCGTCGCCAACGCGCTGACCCAAAGCGGCTGCCGCGTCCAACGCATCGACGTCACCCGCGACATGCGCGCCTTGCTCGACCAGCTCGACCCAAAGCCGGACGTTGTCTTTAACGCGCTCCATGGACGCTTTGGCGAGGACGGCGGCATCCAGGGCCTTCTTGAAGGCCTCGGCCTGCCCTACACCCATTCCGGCGTTCTTGCCTCGGCCATCGCAATGGACAAGCCGATGACGCGGCGTCTGTTTGCCGAAGCCGGCATTCCCCATCCCGATGGCGGCGTCTTTCCCTGCAAGGCCGTGCAAGCGGCCCATCCGATGGAACCGCCCTATGTGCTGAAACCGCTCAACGAAGGCTCCAGCGTCGGCGTCCGCCTGGTCCTGGCAAAGGCAGACGCCCCCGGCTGTGGACCGGATTGGGCCTTTGGCAAGGACGTGCTGGTCGAACGTTACATTCCCGGCCGTGAAATCTGTGTCGCCGTTATGGGGGACGCCGCCCTTGGTGCGATCGAGATCCGCCCCCGGGAAGGCTTTTACGATTACGCGGCAAAATACACAGAAGACCGGGCCGAGCACGCCATGCCCGCACCCATCGCGCCCGAGGCCTATGAAGAAGCGCTGCAGCTTGGCCTGCGCGCCCATTGCGCCCTTGGCTGCAAAGGCGTGACCCGGGCCGATCTGCGTTACGACGACAGCCATGGCGAGCCTGGAAAATTCTACGTCCTTGAAGTCAACACCCAGCCCGGCCTGACAACGCTTTCTCTCGTTCCAGAGATCGCCGCCCATGCCGGCATCGCATTCCCGGAACTCGTCACCTGGATGGTGGAGGACGCGCAATGCGAAAGCTGACCGCCAAATTCCTTCCGGGGAAGAAGAAAGCAGCACCGCGCAAACGCCGCCGGACGCGGCGACCCGACCGAAGGCGCACGCTGGGTCTTTTTCTCACCACCATGCTTTTCGGCGTCCTGCTGGGTTTCGGCTGGGCCTGGTGGTCGGGATGGGCCATGACAGCGCGCGCCGAGCTTGCGTCCTGGGCCGTGGAAAAAAGCATTGCCAGCGGCCTTATCGTTCGGAAAATTGAAATCGAGGGCTACGCCGAGACGCGCCGAAAGACGATCCTAGACGCCCTTGGCGTGCAGGCCGGCGACCCGATCCTCTCCCTTGACCCGGCCAAGGCGCAGGCCGCCCTTGAAGCCCTGCCCTGGGTGCAGACGGCCGCCGTCGAGCGGCATCTGCCGGATCGCATTCGCCTTCACCTGACCGAGCGCGAGCCCCTGGCCCTTTGGCAGAGCAACGGCAAGCTTGCGCTTATCGATGTGGAAGGCGTTGTCATCCAGCGCGGCAAGCTGGCGCGGTTCCGGACACTGCCGGTCGTGATTGGCGGTTCGGCACCGAAAAAGGCGCAGGCCTTGTTCGCAACGCTTGGGCGCGAACCCGAACTTGCCGCCCGGGTCGCCACCGCGACGCTGATCGGCCGGCGGCGATGGAATCTGCGCCTGAAAAACGGCGTCGAAATCTATCTGCCGGAAGAAGGCCTCGCTACCGCCTGGGCAACGCTTAGTGAATACGAACGCCTTGAAGGCATCACGCAACATAAGGTGACGGTGGTTGATCTTCGCCTTGAAGGGCGGCTTGTCGTCCGCATCCCACAAATAAAGACAAAGCCGGGCCACCGGCCAGAACGCGAAACCTAAGAGCACCAGGAACGAATGCCATGACACTCGCAAAAACACGAAACGGTCTGATCGCAGCGCTGGATATCGGCACGACGAAGATCTGCTGTTTTATCGCCGAGCACAAAGACGATGGCACCCTGAACGTGACCGGCATCGGCCATCAGCGGTCAAAAGGGCTGCGCGCCGGCGTCATCGTCAACATGGAAGCCGCCGAACAGGCCATCCTTGCCGCCATCACTTCGGCAGAGACGATGACGGGGGAAACCATCCGCGAGGTCATCGTCAACCTTTCCGGTGGCGCGCCGGGGTCAAAACTTGTCGATGTTGAGGTTCCCTTGAGCCGGGACGCCATCGGCGACAACGACATCCACCGGGCAATCGCGGAAGGGTTCCCCAACGACCTTCCGGAAGAACGCGCGCTTCTTCATACCATCCCGACCGGCTATCGCATTGATGGCAGCAATGGCATCGACGACCCACGCGGGATGTTCGGCCACCGTCTCGGCGTAAAAATCAATCTGATTACCGCCATGGAAAGCGCCGTGCGCAACCTTTCTGTCTGCATCGAACGCTGCCATCTTGATGTGCGCGTCATTGTCGAATCGGCCTTTGCCGCCGGCCTTGCGTCCCTTGTCGATGACGAAATGCAGCTTGGGGCGACGCTGATCGATATCGGCGGCGGCACCACCTCGATCGCCGTGTTTATGGAAGGCAACGTCTATTACACGAACAGCATCCCGATCGGCGGCCAGCATGTAACGAATGACATCGCGCGCGGACTTTCCACACCGATCACCCACGCCGAACGCATGAAAACGCTGTATGGCAGCGCGCTGACATCCCAGACGGACGACCGCGAACTAATCGACGTGCCTTCTGTCGGCGAAGACGAACGCGCCCGGGCCAATCACGTGCCGCGCTCCATGCTGACGGGGATCATCAAACCCCGCATGGAGGAAATCTTCGAGATGGTCCGCAACCGCCTTGAAACAAGCGGCTTTGACCGTCTTGCCGGCCGACGCGTCGTCCTGACCGGCGGCGCCAGCCAGCTTCAGGGAACCCGCGAACTGGCTGCCGACATCCTTGGCAAACAGGTGCGCCTGGGCCGACCGATCCGCATTCGCGGTCTTGCCGAAGCGACTGGCGGCCCCGCTTTCGCCACATGCGCAGGCTTGCTTGGCTACGCCCTTCGCGACACCCCCGACCCATCGGGCAAAATTATTTTTTCCCAATCGCGGCCAAGCGGCCGCACAGGCCGTATCGGCCAATGGCTACGTGAGAATTTTTAATCGGAGACAAGCAGTTGAAAAACCCGACCAACCAATCAAGAACCATCGGCAGGGGCCGAAAAATTAACGAAAACGGATCACCTTGGAGGCAATCATGACGATTAACCTGACAACGCCTGAAAACTATGACCTGAAACCAAAAATTACCGTGATTGGTGTCGGTGGCGCCGGTGGCAACGCGGTGAACAACATGATCGATGCCAATCTGGAGGGTGTCGAATTCCTGGTCGTGAACACCGACGCCCAGGCGCTTGCGCATTCAAAAGCATCGCGGAAAATTCAAATGGGTGTTGGCATAACCCGGGGCCTCGGCGCCGGCTCGCGTCCCGAGATTGGGCGCGCCGCCGCAGAAGAGGGGCTTCAGGAGATTCTCGACCACCTGGAAGGCAGCAACATGGTGTTCATCACCGCCGGTCTTGGCGGCGGCACCGGAACCGGCGCCGCACCGGTGATTGCGCGCGCCGCCCGCGAGAAGGGAATTCTCACCCTTGGCGTCGTTACCAAGCCTTTCGCCTTTGAAGGCACCCAGCGGATGCGGATCGCCGAAATGGGCATGACGGATCTGCAACAATATGTCGACACCCTGATTGTCATCCCCAACCAGAACCTTTTCCGGATCGCGAATGAATCGACGACCTTCGCCGACGCCTTCCGGATGGCGGATGACGTTTTGCAATCCGGTGTGCGCGGCGTAACCGACCTTATGGTCATGCCCGGCCTGATCAATCTGGATTTTGCCGACATTCGCACCGTGATGAGCGAAATGGGCAAGGCAATGATGGGTACCGGCGAGGCCGAAGGCGACCAACGGGGCATGAAAGCCGCCGAAGCCGCCATCGCCAATCCGCTGCTTGACGACGTGACGATGAAGGGGGCTCGCGGCGTGTTGATCAACATCACCGGCGGCCTCGACATGACACTGTTTGAAGTAGACGAAGCCGCGAACCGGATCCGCGAGGAAGTGGACCCGGAAGCGAACATCATCTTCGGTTCCACCTTCGAAACGGCCCTTGAAGGCCGCATGCGGGTTTCCGTCGTGGCAACCGGCATCGACCTGGATGCGGCCGCCGCACCGAAGCCAAAGCGGATCAGCCTCGTCGCCGATCACGGCCAGCCGATTGTAATAGAAGAAGGCGCAACGGCACAGGCCAAACCAATTCCGGCCGAACCGGCCCAGGCCGAAGCAACCCAGGCCGAGGCAAAAATGGAGATGGCAGAGCCGGCGGAACCGGGCGCGGCAATGGACGAGCCCTTCATCGCCCCACGGCCAATGGAATCGCAGCCAAAAACCCCCGCAACCGGCGAGGCGGACCCCTTCGCAGCGGCAGCAATGACAAACGGTGGCCGCAAAGCAACCACAGGCCATCGCCCAAGCCTGTTTGAACGGATGCTGGGAACCGGTCGCGCGGCCCGCAACCATGAAAAGGTCGCGATTCCGGCAACGGCACCAGCGGCAACACCACCACCTGCCCCGGCAGCGACCATCATGACACCACCACCTGCCCCGGCACCGGTCATGGCGAGCCCGGAAGAAATGCCGGAAAGCGCAACARMMRTSMCGGMMMSSGCMCCNRSCGNCAKGNCGCAGGCCGRATGGACRCCATCGGGTCAGGCGTCCATKCCCACCGTCAGCACATCGGCAACACCCGAACATGAGGAAGAGGATCTTCTCGAAATCCCCGCCTTCTTGAGACGGCAAGCGAATTAGGAATCGACTATTTCTCGTAACATTTTGTAACAAAACGTGATTTGAATGCCCGGGGGGTTATTGGTACACCCTCTGGAGCATTCAGATTTTGGTTAATACCCTGCAATCCAGGGCCTTTCCTGGGACATCTTTTACAGCAGCACCTCTTGCAACAATGGCTTCACACGAATGACCGTCTTCCAAAAAACCCTGCGTAGCAAAATTTCCTGTTCCGGAACGGGTCTCCACAGCGGTGTTCACATCGCCATGACGATGCACCCCGCTGCGCCGGACACGGGCATTCTCTTTCGACGCACGGACATTGCCGGTGCCGGTGCCGAGTTGCCGGCGCGCTGGGATTGCGTCATCGATACCTTCATGGGCACAACCATTGGCAATGCGGAAGGCGTTCGGGTCGCCACCATTGAACATCTGATGGCCGCCCTTCGCGGCTGTGACATCGACAACGCAATCATCGACCTCTCAGGCCCGGAAGTGCCGGTGATGGACGGCAGCGCGGCGCCCTTCGTGTTTCTTATCGAATGCGCCGGCATCGAGGAACAGGCCATTGGGCGGACGACGCTTGAAATCACGCGACCGGTTGTAATCCAGGACGGCAAGCGCAGTGCCGCGCTGCTACCGTCCCCGGGTTTCACCGTCGAATGCGAAATTAACTTCAAAAGCGAGGCCATCTCCCGGCAAAGCTGCCTTTTCCATCTGGTCAACGGCACCTTCAAAACGGACATCAGCCGGGCGCGAACCTTTGGCTTTGAGAACGACGTCATCAAATTACGGGCGGCAGGTCTGGCGCTTGGCGGCTCACTGAAGAACGCCGTCGTCGTCAGCATGAACGGCGACCGGGTGCTGAACGAAGAAGGCTTGCGCTACGAGGACGAATTCGTCCGTCACAAAGCCCTGGATTGCATCGGTGACCTTTACCTGGCCGGCGGGCCGATCTCGGGCCTTTACCGCGGCATCTATTCCGGCCACACCCTGAACAACCAGTTGCTGCGCAAACTTTTCGCCGAAAAGGACGCCTTCCGCCGCGTCCCAGCGGAAGCACCCTCCCACAAAGTTGCCGCATGGGCCTCGCCACCGTTGAGCGCTGCCGAAGCCTGACCCCCAAGCCCCAGGCCGGGGACCAAAACCTTTCTCAAAACCTGACCCTTCCGAAACCGGACCCAGCCCTGGCCTCAAACCACTGGGAAAAGACCCTCGACATGATATATTGCGGGGCAACGAGGGAGGGATGGCTGGTCGTCATGCAACCCTCAGGAGCTTGATGACACCCCCGATGATGCCATTCTCAATGATGCCAAGACGATTTTCATTCTTCCGGCGGTTTTTGATGGCGTTCGCCGTCGTTTTCACGCTGGCCGCCTGTGCCTCCGACAACGAGGACACGGGCACCTATATCGACGAAGAAGACACCCTTTTTACCGACCGGCCGGCCTCGGAACTCTACAACCTGGCGATGGACACCCTTCTCGAAGGGAACGTTAAAGGTGCCGTCGAAAATTTTGACGCGGTCGAACGTCAGCATCCCTACTCGATCTGGGCCACAAAAGCCCAGTTGATGTCCGCCTACAGCTATTATCTGCGCAACGATTACGACGAGGCGATCGCGGGCCTCGACCGGTTCATCCACCTGCATCCCGGCCACCAGGATACGCCTTATGCGTATTACCTGAAGGCGCTCAGCTATTACGAACAGATTTCCGATGTGCGGCGCGATCAAAAAATGACCGAAGAGGCCGCCAGGGCGCTTGGGACACTTATTCGCCGTTTTCCAGAAAGCAAATATGCCCGCAACGCGCGCCTGAAACTGGACTTTACCCACAACCATCTTGCCGGCAAGGAGATGGAAGTTGGTCGCTATTATCAACAACGCGGCAACTACCTTGCCGCCATCAAACGCTTTCGGGGCGTCGTCGAACGCTACCAAAACACCACCCAGGTGGCCGAAGCGCTGCACCGGCTGACCGAATCCTATATTGCCCTTGGGCTCATCTCGGAGGCCCGCAAATCCGCCGCCGTGCTTGGCTATAATTTCCCAGGCAGCCCGTGGTACCAGGACAGCTACGACCTGTTTGCGAAGAAGCGGCTTCGCCCCGTGTTGGCGGCAAACCCTTCTCCAGATGAACCCGGCAAATAGGGCGCCTGAGCGCTTATGCTTACCGGCCTTTCCATCCGGAACTTCGTTTTAATCGATCGGCTGGACCTTTCCCTTCATAAAGGCCTTTGCGTTTTTACCGGCGAGACCGGTGCCGGAAAATCCATCCTGCTGGGCGCAATCGGGCTTTCCCTTGGGGAACGCGCCTCGCCAACGTTGCTTCGCCCCGGCACCAAACAGGGAAGCGTCGCGGCAGAATTTCTTCTGCCCCCGGACGACGCAACCCAGGCGAACCCGACACGCACCCTCCTTGCCGAAGCCGGCCTTGCCGAAGCCTGCCTTGCCAATGAGAGCCGCCAGTTGATTCTACGGCGTGTGTTTTCAGCCGACGGCAAAAGCCGCGCCTTTATCAACGACACCCCGGTCAGCGTTTCCACCCTGCAAACGCTTGGTGCCAGCCTGGTTGAAATTCAGGGACAGTTCGAAAACCGGGGCCTTCTTAACCCCGCAACCCATCGCAAAGCGCTGGATTTATTTGGCGATTACGACGCCCTGCAGCACAAAACCGCCGCCGCCTTCAACGCCTGGAAACAGGCGGAAGACGACCTGGCCGAAGCGCAAAGGACACGTCAGGCCGCCACCGCACAGGAAGAAAATTTGCGCCAATACGCCGACGAGTTATCGAGCCTGGCCCCACAACAGGGCGAGGAAAAGACCCTCAGCGAAACGCGCGAATGGCTTCGTCACGGCGAGCAATTGGCCGAAGCCCTGCAACAGGCAAAGACGGCGCTGGGCGCTGAGAAAAGCGTCGAAGACGCCATCGGCCTTGCCCGGAAAAGTCTGGAGCGGCAGGCGGAAAATGCCAAAGGAAATTTCGACCCCATTCTGGAAAGCCTTGCCAGCGCCGCCCTCGAAATCATGGAAGCCGAAAATGCCATCGCCCAGCTTGGCGACGCGATGGAGGCCGACCCGGGGCGTCTCGATGAGGCCGAAGAACGCCTGTTTGCCTTGCGTGCCGCCGCGCGCAAACATGGCGTCGAGGTGGATGCCCTGCCCCGCCTTTACGACGAGTTTAAAGCCACCCTTCAGGCCCTTGAAGTGGCGACGGAGAGTTTGCGTCAATATGAAATTCGGGTTGCCAAAGCGCGCGAAGCCTATCTGCAAACGGCCAGCGAGCTTCGCAAGGCCCGCAGCCACGCAGCAAAGCGTCTGGACCAGGCAATCGGCAAGGAACTCGCCCCCATCAAGCTTGAAAAGGCCATCTTCCGAACCACGCTTATGCCTCTGGAAGAGGCGCGCTTTACGGAACAGGGCATGGATCGCATCGTCTTTGAAGGCGCGATGAATCCCGGCACCCCCTTGCGGCCGCTTGCAAAAGTCGCCTCGGGCGGCGAACTGGCCCGGCTGATGCTGGCCCTGAAAGTCGTGCTGTCACACGCAAACCCGGTGCCGTCCCTGATTTTTGATGAAGTCGACAGCGGCATCGGCGGTGCCGTCGCCACGGCGGTCGGCGAAAGGCTGGCGCGGCTGGGAAACGGCCTGCAAATTCTTGTCATTACCCATTCCCCCCAGGTGGCGGCCATCGGCGCGCATCACTGGCGCGTACACAAATCGACTACCAAAGCGGGCAGCGTGACGAACGCCGAGAAACTTTCCAAAAAAGGCCGCCGCGAGGAAATCGCCCGCATGCTGGCCGGTGCCGAGGTAACGGACGAAGCCCGCGCCGCCGCCGATCAACTGCTTCGGGCACAAAAGCCATGAAGCGACACGCGTCTGAAAAACCGGTGGACGCGCTAAGCGAAGCAGAAGCGGCAGCAGAACTGGCCTGGCTGGCGCGTGAAATTGCATCCCATGACGAAGCCTATCACGGGCGCGACGCGCCGCTTGTCGCCGACGCCGAATATGACGCCCTTCGCCAGCGCAACGCGGCGATTGAAAAAGAATTCCCCGGCCTTGTCCGCACCGACAGCCCGTCAAAGCGCGTTGGCGTGACGGCGGCGGAAGGCTTTGGCAAAGTTTCCCATTCAATCCCGATGCTGTCCCTTGAAAATGCCTTTGACACAGAAGACATCACCGCGTTCTTCGACAGCGTCCGGCGGTTTCTGGGGCTTGCCGCCGGCACCGTCATCGAGGCCACTGCCGATCCAAAAATCGACGGCCTTTCGGCGGCGCTTCACTACAAGAATGGCACGCTTTCTCTGGGCGCGACGCGCGGCGACGGCACCACCGGCGAGGACATCACTAAAAACCTGCGCCAGATTGCCGACATTCCAAAGACGCTTGAGGGAAAAAATATCCCCGCCATGTTGGAGGTCCGGGGCGAGGTTTATATGGCGCGCGAGGATTTTCTAAAACTGAACGCGGCCCGCAAGAAGGCAGGGGAAGCTCCCTTCGCCAATCCGCGCAACGCCGCCGCAGGCTCGCTGCGCCAGCTGGATTCTTCAATCACGGCAACGCGCAAACTGCGCTTCTTCGCCTATGGCTGGGGCCAGACCAACGCACCCCTTGGCAAAACCCAGCGGGAAGCAATGATGCGGCTGAAACAATTCGGCTTTCCCGTAAATTCTGAAGCCATGCTTTGCAAAAACGACGGCGCAACCGATGCCTTCTACGAAAAAATTCAAGCGACCCGCCCCGACCTTCCTTACGACATCGACGGCATCGTTCTGAAAATCAACCGGCTGGACTGGCAGGAACGACTGGGCAGTGTCAGCCGCGCGCCACGCTGGGCCATTGCGCGTAAATTTCCAGCCGAACAGGCCGAAACCATCCTGCGTGATATCCAGATTCAGGTGGGCCGCACCGGCGCGCTGACCCCCGTTGCCGTACTGGAACCAATTACCGTTGGCGGCGTCGTCGTCAGCCGGGCGACCCTTCACAACGCCGACGAAATCGCGCGCAAGGATTTGCGCGTCCATGACCGCGTCGTCATCCAGCGTGCCGGCGATGTCATTCCGCAAATCGTTCGCGCCATCAAGGAAAAACGCCCGGACGGCACGACGCCATTTGATTTTCCCAAAAAATGCCCGGACTGCGGCAGCCTTGCCATTCGCGGGGAAGGCGAAATCATCTGGCGCTGCACCGGCGGGATGATCTGCCCGGCCCAGGCCGTGGAACGGCTGCGCCATTTCGTTTCGCGCAACGCCTTTGACATCGAAGGGCTGGGGAAAACACAGGTGGCCGCCTTCTGGAAAGAAGGCCGCATCAAAGACCCTGCCGATGTTTTCCGCCTTAAAGCGATGGATTCCAAACAGAAAGCGCCCCTTGCGGATTGCGAAGGCTGGGGGGATTTGAGCGCGAAAAATCTTTTTAAAGCCATCGCCGCCAGACGGGAAATCACGCTCGAGCGGTTCATCTACGCCCTTGGCATCCGCCGGGTCGGTGTCGCCACGGCGCGTCTGCTGGCCAAAAATTATGAAAGCCTTTCAAACTGGCGGGCGGCAATGGCAACAGCAGAAAACCGCGAAAGCGCTGCCTATCAAGCCCTTCGCGACATCGACGGCGTTGGCCCGGGCGTTGCCGACGATGTCTTGAGATTCTTCGCTGAGCCGCGAAATGCCGCCATGCTGGACGCCTTAGCCATGGAATTGCGCGTCAGCGACTTTGTGGCACCAACAGCTTTGTCTGAAATTACCGGCAAGACGATCGTCTTTACCGGCAATCTTGAAAAAATGACACGCGCCGAAGCAAAGGCACGCGCTGAGGCGCTGGGCGCAAAAGTTGCCGGCACCGTTTCGACCAAGACGGATTTTGTTGTCGCCGGGGCCGCCGCCGGGTCCAAGCTGAAGAAAGCAGAGGCCCTTGGGGTAAAAATTCTGGACGAAGCGGCGTGGCGGAAACTGGCCGGGCAGGAAGCCCCTTAAATCGGCTGGGTTGCCGCCTTCAACCAATCGCGTTCGGACGTACCCAGAAGCGGCGACAAGGTTTTAAACACGCGCGCATGGTAAGCGTCGAGCCAGGCCGTTTCCGCCGGGTTCAGAAGCGCCGCGTCAATCAAAGAACGATCCATCGGGGCCAGCGTCAGGGTTTCAAATTCCAGAGCCGTCCCATCGCCGGCAAGACCCACCCCGGCCACCACAACCACAAGCAGATTTTCGATGCGAATGCCATAGGCCCCCGCCTTGTAATAGCCGGGTTCGTTCGAAAGGATCATGCCGGGACGCAAGCCCACGGCATTGGGCCGTTTTGAAATTCCCTGGGGGCCTTCATGAACGCCAAGATAGCTTCCCACCCCGTGGCCGGTGCCGTGATCATAATCCAGACCAATTTGCCACAAGGGGCCGCGAGCCAGCGCGTCCAATTGCGAACCCGTCGTCCCTTCCGGAAACCGCGCCTGGGCCAGGGCGATATGGCCCTTGAGCACACGCGTGAAACGGTCGCGCTGTTCGTCATTTGGGATACCAATGGCAAGGGTGCGCGTTACATCCGTCGTGCCGTCAAGATATTGCGCGCCGGAATCAACCAGATAGAGCATGCCCGGCGCAAGGTTGCGATCCGTTTCCGGGCTGACCTGATAATGCACGATGGCGCCATGGTCGCCGCCCCCGGAAATGGTCGGAAAGCTTAAATCCTGAAAATATTCGCCGTGGCGGCGAAATTCTTCAAGGGCATCGGCGGCGGAAATTTCCGTCAAGCGACCCTTCGGCCCTTCTTCGGCAAGGAAGCTTAGAAAACGAACCATTGCGACCCCATCGCGAATGTGGGCCGCGCGTGCGCCTTCAAGTTCGACGGCATTTTTGCACGCCTTGCCAAGGGCGCACGGGTCCAGCCCTTCGCGGACAGACGCCCCCGCCTGGCGCAGACGGGCATCGACCCAAACGGGCGTGCTGCGCGGATGGCAAAGGATGGTGCGCTTTTCCCGGCCAAGCTTTGCCAGCACATCCGCCAAATCGCGCCTTGGCTTCACGCAAACGTCCGGTCCAAGATGGGCGCGCAGGTTCGAGGAAAGCTTTCTTCGATCAAGGAACCAGTCGAGGCTGCCATCGCGGTAAAGGATCGCGAAGGAAAGCGGCAGCGGCGTGTGCGCCACATCGCCACCGCGCACGTTTAACAGCCAGGCGATCGTTGCCGGTTGCGACAGAAAGGCTGCGTCTGCGTCCCCAAGGGAAGCCGCGATTTCCACGCGCTTCGCCGTACTTTCACGACCGGAAAAACGCAAATCATGGGCCCGGACCGGCGAAAGTGGTGGCGGCGGCCGGTCTGCCCAGATGCAATCCACCGGATTTTCTTCGCAGGCAACAAGCGTCGCCTTCGCCACCGCGCAGGCCTTTGAAAAGGGCTTTAGACCGGATGCCGTCAGCAACCAGGGGTCAAAACCGATTTTCATGCCGGGTTCAAGCGCCGCCTGCAACCATTTCCCAGGTGGATTTTCGATTAAATGAAGAGGCGTGAAGCAATCCGGATCGACCTGTTCGCGGACCTGCAGCGTGTAGCGCCCATCAACAAAGATTGCCGCCTTCGCAGGCAAAACAACGGCGAAACCGGCAGACCCTGTAAAGCCGGTGAGCCAGGGAAGGCGGGCAGCCGCACGGGGAATGGTTTCGCCCTGATATTCATCCTCCATTGGCACGAGAAAGCCGTCCAGTTTCTGGCGCGCAAGTTCCGCCCGCAACGCATCGAGGCGACCGGATGTCACTGGTGTTGATTCTTCCCGTGCGAAACTGGTGCGCGTTTCCGTTTCCATAGAAAGCAGGGCGGCGCGTAAATCTGGCGGCGGCGGCGAAGGCAGCAAGGCAAGCCAGGCGGTTGCATCGATCCCACGAGGCGCCGCCGCCACCCCGGCCACAAGATCGCGGATTTCCGCCGTGGATGCGCGCAGCCCCGCCTTTTCAAGCAAAGGCGTCAGCGGGTCTACGCCTGCCATTTTTTCCGCTTTTTTCAAACTCTTAGCCCTGGTGCCAACGCCGGAACGCTTAGGCCGCCGTTACGAAACTTGCCATGACCTTTTTTCGTCCGGCCTTGTCGAAGAAAACATCCAGCCGGTCGGATTCCGCCGCGCGCACAAGCCCATAGCCAAATTTTTGATGAAAGACGCGCGCGCCAACAGCAAAAGCCGATGCCTCACTGGCAAGCTCGCGGCTTTTTCCTTCCACCACGCGATTGCGGTCCGCGCGATGACCACCCTTGCCCTTCCAGTGATAGCCGGATTTTGCTTCGCGAAGCCCGCGCGCACCGCCGCCACCCGCGCCGCTGTAAATGCCCGTCTCGCGATCCACCTCGACATGTTCGCCCGGCAGTTCGTCTAGAAAACGCGAGGGCACGCTGCTTTGCCACTGATTGTAGATGCGACGGTTCGCGGCATAAGACAGATAGATGCGCTTGCGCGCTCGCGTCAGGCCGACATAGGCCAGGCGGCGTTCTTCCTCAAGGCCGTTCTTGCCCCCTTCATCAAGGGCGCGCACATGGGGAAACACCCCATCCTCCCAACCGGGCAGGAAGACGGTATCGAATTCAAGCCCCTTGGCGCTGTGCAACGTCATCAGGCTGACCATTTCGCTGCCCTCGCCGCCCGCTTCCTTGTCCATGACCAGGCTGACATGTTCGAGAAAGCCGGGCAGGTCTTCGAATTCTTCCAGCGCCGCCACCAGTTCTTTCAGATTTTCAAGACGGCCCGGCGCATCCGGCGATTTGTCCTTCTGCCACATTTCCGTATAGCCGGATTCGTCCAGAATAAGTGCCGCCAATTCGCCAGCCGCCATCCCATCGAGAAGCCCGCGCCAACGGCTGAAATCTTCCAGAAGCCCGGCCAGGGTTGCCCTGGCCCGTGGTTTCAGTTCGTCCGTCGTGACCAGCCGGGAGGCCGCAATGGCAAGGGACACCGATGCCGCGCGCCCCAATTGATGCACCGCCTGCAACGTCGCCGCCCCGATGCCGCGCTTGGGCGTGTTGACGATGCGCTCGAAAGCGAGGTCGTCTTCGGGCTGAACCAGCACACGGAAATAGGCGATCGCGTCGCGAATTTCCTGACGTTCGTAAAAACGCAGGCCACCGACGACGCGATAGGGCACGCCAAGGGTAAGAAACCGTTCCTCAAATTCACGGGTTTGAAATCCGGCGCGCACCAAAATGGCCATTTCGTTCAGGGAATTTCCCTTTCGATGCAAATTTTCAACGTCGTCGCCGACAAGGCGCGCCTCTGCCTCGCCATCCCAGACGCCGCGCACGACCGGGCGCTCGCCCTCTTTATCCTCCGTCCAAAGCTCTTTGCCGAGGCGGCCCGTGTTTTTGGCGATAAGGCCGGAAGCCGCACCCAGAATATGGTGGGTTGACCGGTAGTTGCGTTCAAGTCGCACGACCTTCGCACCAGGAAAATCTTTTTCGAAACGGAGGATGTTGTCGACTTCCGCCCCCCGCCAGCCATAGATCGACTGATCGTCATCGCCGACGACGCAAATGTTCTGGTTCTCCTTCGCAAGCAGCCGAAGCCACAGATATTGCGCGACGTTCGAATCCTGATACTCATCGACAAGCAGGTATTTGAAGCGTTGCTGCCAGGTCGCAAGCACGTCTTCATGGCCCGTGAAAAGGGTGAGGCAGTGGAGAATCAAATCGCCGAAATCGACGGCGTTCAGCGCCTTTAGCCGCTCCTGATAATGGGCGTAAAGCTGAATTCCCTTGCCATCGGCAAAATCGGACGCGTTGGCAGCAGGCACTTTGTCCGGCGTCAGGCCGCGATCCTTCCAGCGCTGGATCACATTGGAAAGCACCCGCGCCGGCCAGCGTTTTTCATCCAGATTGGCCGCCGACAACACCTGCTTCAAGAGGCGCAGCTGGTCGTCCATGTCTAAAATCGTAAAGCTTGATTTCAGGCCGAGAAGCTCGGCATGCCGCCGCAGAATCCGGGCGCAGATTGCATGGAACGTCCCAAGCATAAGCCCTTCGGCAACGGGGCCGATAAGCGTGCTCACGCGCGCCTTCATCTCGCGCGCCGCCTTGTTCGTAAAGGTCACGGCCAGAACCTGGCCCGGAATAGCCTTGTGGGTCATCAGAAGATGCGCAATGCGCGCCGTTAGCACGCGCGTCTTTCCCGTGCCCGCCCCGGCCAGCACAAGCAGGGGGCCGTCAAGGGCTTCCACCGCCTGACGCTGTTCCGGGTTCAAACCAGCCAGATAGGGCGCGTCCAAACCAGCCGGCGACGGAATGGGGATTGTTTCTGCCATGTCCAGTTCTGTCATGCCTTCTTATACCCCATTCTGCCGTCTGGTAACGTCATCCTGGCACCCCCTCAGGAAGTACGCTTTCTTTTCAGCGCGATGTGGCGACCTACGGCATCAGGGACCGGCAATTTTGAATGGGCCTGAAGAATTTTTTCGAGGCGCCCAAGCACGTCTTCCGGGAACGGTACGGCGGCTCGTTTTGTCATATCGACATGAACGGCCATCAATTCCTGAGTTGCCGAAAGATATTCCGGATCGGATTTGTGAAGTTCAAAGAAAAGATGGATGCGTTTTTCGTCATAACCGAGAAGCCGGACGGTGACATGGATGGGGTCGCTCAGGCGAAGTTCGCGCTTGTAAACGACATGGGATTCGACCGCAAAGACGGAACGCTTGTGAGCCTTCACATATTCCGGCCCGACCCCGATGCGGGTCCACCAGAGATCCGTCGCATCGTCAAAGGCGCGTGTGTAATAAGCAACGTTCATATGGCCGTTAAAATCAAGCCAGCTTTCCGCGACCTTGCTGTGAAAGTCACAAAATGGCGCTTGAATCGTCTCGTCGCTCGTCGCGTTACTCATGGAATTCCCTTTTTACGTTGCCGGCGGATGCAAATTACTTGCGCTCATAGGACAGGTTTTGCGCAAGGGTGAATTCGGCCTGTTCAACCGTGACCCCCTTGCGTCTGGCATAATCTTTAACCTGATCGCGCCCAACACGCCCAATGCCGAAATATTGGGCGTCTTCATGGGAAAAGTAAAAGCCCGAAACCGAAGCCGCCGGCAGCATGGCGTAGCCGTCCGTCAGCTGAATGCCGGCGCGTGGCGTTGCCTCCAGCAGGTCGAAAAGCGCTTCTTTTTCGCTGTGGTCCGGACAGGCCGGATAACCCGGCGCCGGGCGAATGCCCTGATAGCCCTCACCAATCAGCCCGCGATTGTCCAGGTCTTCGTCCGGCGCATAGGCCCAGAATTCCTTGCGCACGCGTTCATGCAGACGTTCGGCAAAGGCTTCGGCCAGACGGTCGGCCAGGGCGCGCAAAAGGATGCCGTTGAAATCGTCCAGTTCGCCGGCAAACTGGCTGAGCCTTTTTTCAATCCCGACCCCCGCCGTCACCGCAAAAACACCGAGATAATCGGCAACGCCGCTTTCCTTTGGGGCAACAAAATCCGCCAGGCTGAAATTCGCCCTTCCTTTCGATTTCGCCATCTGCTGACGCAGAAAATGAAAGGTCGTGCGCATTTCCTTTCGCGTGTCGTCTTTATAAATTTCAACGTCATCGTCGTGGACAGCGTTCGCCGGAAAGAACCCGAAGACGCCTTTTGCCGTCAGCCAGTTTTCAGCAACGATGCGGTCCAGCATCGCGTTCGCATCCTTGAACAAGTCACGCGCCACCGCGCCCACTTTTTCATCCTTGAGAATAGCGGGATAGGTGCCTGCAAGCTCCCAGGTGCGGAAAAACGGCGTCCAGTCGATGCGCGGAACCAACTCGGCCAGCGGATAAGCATCCAGGGTTTTCAAACCCAGAAAAGCGGGACGCGGCGGCGTTGTTTTTGGCCAATCGATCTGAAATTTTGCCTTGCGAGCCTCGTCGAGACGCAAGCCCGTGCCGCGTTCGCCTTTCGCCTGGTGACGGGCGCGCAGGGTGTCGTACTCCGTCTTGATCTCAGCCACAAAAGCGTCCCGCCTGGTCGCGCTCATCAGGCGGCTGACGACGCCAACGGCGCGCGATGCGTCGAGCACATGGACCGTTGGCGCAGCGCGATAGCTGGGCGCAATCTTCACCGCCGTATGAACCTTTGATGTGGTCGCACCACCGATCAGCAACGGCACGGTGACGCCTTGCCGCTCCATTTCCGTGGCGTTGATCGTCATTTCTTCCAGGGAAGGCGTGATCAGCCCGCTTAGGCCAATAATATCGACCTTTTCTTTTTTTGCCGCCTCTAGAATTTTTGCGTAAGGGACCATCACGCCAAGGTCCAGCACTTCGAAATTGTTGCATTGCAGGACAACACCGACGATGTTTTTTCCAATGTCGTGGACGTCCCCCTTGACGGTTGCAAGCAGGATCTTTCCTTTCTTCGCCACACCATCGCCGCCTTCCGCTTCGATGAAGGGGAGCAGATGGGCAACCGCCTGCTTCATGACGCGGGCGCTTTTTACAACCTGGGGCAGGAACATTTTTCCGGAACCGAAAAGATCGCCGACGATGTTCATGCCGTCCATTAACGGTCCCTCAATCACCTCAATGGGGTGCGCTTTCAAAAGGCGAGACTCTTCCGCATCGGCGACGATGTAATCCGTCAGGCCCTTGACCAGGGCGTGGGCCAGACGCGCGTCAACCGGCGCGTCCCGCCAGGAAAGGTCTTCCTTGTTTTCCCGCGCTGCGCCCTTGACCGAGCCGGCGATTTCAAGAAGGCGTTCCGTCGCATCCGCCCGCCGGTTCAAGATGAGATCCTCAAGGCGTTCGCGCAAATCCGGCGCAATCCCCTCATAAACAACCAACTGCCCCGCATTCACGATCCCCATGTCCATGCCGGCCTTGACAGCGTGGTAGAGAAAAATCGCGTGCATCGCCTCGCGCACACCGTTGTTGCCGCGAAACGAGAACGAGACATTGCTGACGCCGCCGCTTGTCAGCGCGTGGGGCAGCGTCGCCTTGATCTCGGCGATGGCACCGATGTAATCGCAGGCAAAATTGCGATGGACGTCGATCCCCGTGCCAATGGGAAAGATATTTGCATCGAAGATAATGTCTTCGGCCGGGAACCCCACCTGTTCGGTCAGGACGCGGTAAGAACGCGTGCAAATTTCGACCATGCGCGCCTGGCTGTCCGCCTGGCCCTTTTCATCAAACGCCATGACAATCACAGCCGCGCCATAGCACCGGATCGCGCGCGCAATTTCGACAAAGGCCGCCTCGCCTTCCTTCAGGCTGATCGAATTGACGATCCCCTTGCCCTGAATGGATTTGAGGCCAGCCTCAATCACGGACCATTTCGAGGAATCGACCATGACCGGCACACGCGCGATGTCCGGTTCCGCCGCCACCATGCGCAGAAAGGCCCCCATGGCCGTTTCCGCCTCCAGCATGGGGTCGTCCATGTTGACATCGATGATTTGCGCGCCGTTCACCACCTGGCCGCGCGCAACGTCAAGGGCGGTGTTGTAATCTTCGTCGCGAATAAGCGACGCAAAACGCGCCGAACCAGCAACATTTGTCCGCTCACCAACGTTGACGAAGCCCGTGACCGGGCCAAGGGTCAGCGGCTCCAGCCCGCTTAGGCGGCAGCGCTTTTCAATGTCGGGGATTTTTCGGGGCGCGACATCGGCGACCGCCGCCGCCATGGCGGCAATGTGGTCGGGCGTCGTTCCACAGCAACCGCCAATGAGGTTCACCAGGCCGCTTTCGGCAAATTCCTGCAACTGGCCGGCCATCTCGTCCGGCGTCGCATCGTAGCCCCCAAACGCATTGGGAAGGCCCGCATTTGGATGCGCGCTGACATAGGTGCCGGCAAGGCGGGCGATTTCCTGAATATGGGGACGCAATTCCTTTGCCCCAAGTGCACAATTAAACCCGATGGCCAGCGGGTCGGCATGGGCGACGGCATTCCAGAAGGCCTCCGGCGTCTGGCCGGAAAGGGTGCGGCCCGAGGCATCCGTAATCGTGCCGGAAATCATCACCGGCAGGCGAAACCCTTGCGCCGCAAAACGCCGCAGCACGGCAAAGATCGCCGCCTTTGCGTTCAGGGTATCGAACACCGTTTCGATCAAAAGCAAATCGGCGCCACCGTCGATCAGGCCCCTGGCCGCTTCGTCATAGGCCGCCACCAATTCATCAAAGGTGACGTTGCGAAAGCCGGGATCGTCCACCTTTGGCGACATCGACGCCGTGCGGTTCGTCGGGCCGAGAACGCCAGCCACAAAGCGCGGCTTTTCCGGTGTCTTCGCCGTCATCGCCGCCGCCGCCTCACGCGCAATGGCCGCACCTTCGCGGTTCAACTCGTAAACAACGGATTCCAGCCCGTAATCGGCCTGGGCAATCGCCGTTGAATTAAAACTGTTCGTTTCAATCAAATCGGCGCCAGCTTCCAGATAGGCGCGGTGAATTTCACTTAAAATGGCCGGCTGGGTCAGGCTCAACAAATCGTTGTTGCCTTTGAGGTCGATTTTGGAATCGCAAAAACGCTCACCCCGATAGCCGGCCTCGTCCAGATCATAGCCCTGGATCATCGTCCCCATCGCCCCGTCAAGCAGGAGGATGCGTTGGTGCAGCAGATGGGTCAGTTCATCCGTGCGGTCCCTGGAAGGGTTGGTCATGGGGTTTTCTCCGCCTGGGGCGATGGCCGTGCGCCAAGGACGTGGCTGATCGCGTACGTCAAATCGGCCCGGTTCAGGGTGTAAAAATGAAACGCGTCGATGCCTTGCGCCTGCAAAAGCCGGCATTGTTCGGCCGCGACCGTCGCACCAACCAGTTTGCGCGTTTCAGGATCGTTCTCCAGCCCCTCGAACAGCTCGCAAAGCCAGGATGGAACCGTCGTGCCACACATGGCGCTGAAACGGACAATCTGAGCGAAGTTCGAAACCGGCATGATGCCGGGCACGATGGGGACCGTAATACCCGCGTCACGCACCCGATCGAGAAACCGGAAATAGACATCGACATCGAAAAAATATTGCGTGATGGCACGCGACGCGCCCGCATCGATTTTTCGTTTCAGATTGTCCAGATCCGCCTGTTCGCTTTTCGCTTCCGGGTGGGTTTCCGGGTAGGCGGCAACGGAAATTTCAAAATCCGCGATGCGCTTTAGACCATCGACCAGATCGGCGGCATAGGCATAGCCCCCGGCGTGGGGAACATAGCGCGGCGCCCCTTCGGGCGGATCGCCGCGCAGAGCGACGATATGGCGAATGCCAGCCGCCCAATAATCCCGTGCCACCGCATCGACTTCTTCCCGCGTTGCGTCAATGCAGGTGAGATGGGCCGCCGGTTCCAAATCCGTTTCGCGCTGAATGCGGGTGACGGTTTCATGGGTGCGCTGCCGGGTGCTGCCGCCGGCGCCATAGGTCACCGAGACAAAACGCGGATGCAGCGGTGCCAGCCGCAACACGGTTTCCCAGAGTCGGGCCGTCATTGTCTCGGTGTTGGGCGGAAAAAACTCGAAGGAAAGTTGCGGTGCCGGATGACGGGTCGGCACGAAGGGAAGCGGTCCCGACGGACTTCCATGGATCGTCATGCCGCCCTCCCATGTTTGATAGCCGTATCCGCCGGAGCGACGGCATTCCAAATGGCAACCGTAAGCGGGTCGCCCGGCAAACTTCGCCTGCGCCCCGGCTTCAGGCCGGCCGCCGCGCACCATTTTTTTATTTCCGCGTCCGGAAATCCCAGGCGGCGATGGGCATGGGCGTCGCGCAATTTTTCCAGGCCATGGGGCATGAAATCAACGATGATTAACCGGCCCTCCGGCCGCAACACCCTCGCTGCCTCGCGGATCACATCTGCCGGACGGTCCGCGTAATGGAGAACCTGGTGCACGGTCACAAGGTCATAGGATTTATCCGGTAATGGCAACTGGTACATATCCGCCTGGCGAATTTGACAATGGGAAAGCCCGGCCCTCTCAAGATTGGCCCGGGCAATGGCCAGCATTTCACAGGATAGATCAATGCCAAGCGCGCTTTCAACATAGGGCGCAAAAACTTCAAGGATGCGCCCGGTGCCAGTGCCAATATCGAGAAGATTGCGCCGATGGGCCACCGGAACGCTCCGGCAAAGCTCCAGCATCGCCTCCTCAACCCGCGCTTCCGGCACATGCAGCGAGCGAAGCGTTTCCCACTGGCCAGCATTGCGCCGGAAATAATCGGCGGCAAGTTTCGCGCGCGCGCATTTCACATCCAGCGAGCGGTCGCGGTCGCGTTGCAGTTCCGCGTCGTCGGGCAACAGCGCCACGATATGCGCCGCCAGATCCGCCAGCGCGCCTTTCGGCGCCAGCCGATAGAAGGTCCAGCTTCCCTCGCGAAAACGCGCGAGCAGTCCGGCATCGGACAGCAGGCGCAGATGGCGTGAAACTCGAGGCTGGCTCTGACCCAGAATCTGGGTGAGCTCGCTAACCGCCCATTCGCCAGCGGCACAAAGGGCCAGCAGGCGAAGCCGCGTCGGCTCCGCCACGGCACGCAAGCCCCCAAGCAACCGGGCAAGGCTTTCCATTTTGGCAGGATTTTCCATGGTTTCCCTTCGGCCAATGCCTTGCAAGGCAACGGCAAGCAAGGTATATAAATATATCTTTATACCTTTATCAAGAAAAACCTGCTGGGGTGACTTTTATAAAAAAAAGACCCCTCTTATAGAACGCAGCCTGTTTAAGAAATGTTTAGCCGCGTCACCCCTACAATCCAGAACCGATCGGGGAACTGGTAAGGAACTGGTAAGGAACTGGTAAGGAAAAGTTGGTTGATTTCTATACGGCAGTGCGTAATCTTTGCCGCCAACATCGAGACAGTGCAACCAAATCCCAGAAGGGGGCGCCAAAACCGCGCCGCAAGCGATGCTCTCAAACCGTCTTTTTCGTCTTAGCTTATTTTCCCTTTTGTTTGTCTTTCTGATCGCCGCCAACAAGCCTGCCATGGCAGCGGATGAAGAGAAGACGTCGGACTTTATCAACGCCCTTGCAACGAGCACCCTCGATTCCCTGACGGAGCCGACGCTGGAGGATGCTGTGCGACAGGCACGCTTCCGCGTGTTGTTTCGGAAAAATTTCGACTTGCCGATCATCGCCCGTTTTGTCCTCGGACGCTATTGGAAGCAGGCGACGGATGCCCAGCAGGTAGAATTTCAGACCCTGCTGGAAGACTACATCGTCCTTTCCTATTCCGGGCGCTTTAAAGACTATGGTGGCGAGGCCTTCGAGGTAAACGAGGTTCGGGCGGATGGAAACAAAGACACCATCGTCTATACCCGCATTGTGCGGAAAAAAGCCTCGCCCGTGCGCATTGACTGGCGGGTACGCCAGCCAAACGATCACATGAAAGTCATTGACGTCGTCATCGAAGGGTTGAGCATGTCGCTTACCCATCGCAACGAGTTTGCCGCCGTCATTCAGCGCGCCGGCAGCGGTGTTGATGGGCTGATTGAACTGCTTCGCACAAAGACCGAAGGCGTGAACCGGGACGTTTCGACCGGCTCCTGACGGGGTTGGCAAAACGCCCACTCGATCCAGGCGAGGGAAGCGTTGGAATATGCGATCCATCTATTCCTCCTTCTTGTGGCGGCCCGTGTTTTTGGCCGCCTCGCGCAACGCTTCGGACAGCCTTCTTCCGTCGGTGAAATTTTAGGCGGCGTTGCCGTCGCCTTTCTGATTGCCCCCCTCTCAAAAGATTTCCCGATCCTTCTGGACCTGACCCACGGACCGGCGATTACCATCGCCAGCGAAGTCGGTATTTTCTTTCTGCTGCTTCATACGGGCATCGAAATGCAGCCGAAGGAAATGTCCAGCCACACGAAGGAATCCATTGCCGTGGCGATTGGGGGCATGGCGCTTCCCCTTCTCCTTGGCTTTGCCTTTGCCTTCATGCTGTTGCCGGAATCGCCCTGGAAGCAGACACAGGCGCTTGTCATCGGCGTGGCCCTTTCCATTTCCGCAATCGCAGTGGCCGCCCGCATTTTCATCGAGTTTAAGCTGCTCCATCAACCAATCGGCGAAATCGTCGTGACCGCAGCCATTTTCGACGACGTTCTGGGGCTTATCCTTCTCGCCGTCGTGACGAGCATGATAAGCCTCGGGCATCTTCCCGGTCTGGACGCCATTCTCCTTATCGGCCTCAAGGTCGGCCTCTTCTTTTTAGCAACCGGCGTCGTCGGTTATTATGGCTATCCCTGGGTCTGGCGGCAGGTGGCGAAGCTGGCCATTCCAGGCATCCGATTAAGCGTGCTGTTAGCCTTCGGTCTTGCCTTTAGCCTGCTGGCCGAACTTCTTGGCGTGCATTTCATGCTTGGCGCCTTCATGGCGGGGCTTTTTTTCGAAAGCCGGCGGGTTGGCAAAGAAACCTACACACACAACAAGGCATTGATCGGCAACGTGACCAGCGGATTCTTTGCCCCCATTTTCTTTGCCTATATCGGCTGCCAGCTGGATTTGTCGTCGGTTGCAACCATTCCCGGCTTCCTGTTCGGGCTCGTGCTCATCGCCTTTTTCGGAAAGTTGATCGGGGGCGGCCTGCCGGCCTATTGGGTGGGTTTAAGCAAACGCCATGCCTTGGCTGTCGGCGTTGGATTAAGCGGGCGCGGCGGCGTCGATCTTATCGTCGCCAGCATCGCGTTGAAGGCGGGCGTCTTCAGCGTCGCAAATGGCGACCACCCGATCCTCGCCAATCTTTTTTCAGCACTTGTGCTCACGGCAATCATCACGACGTTGCTGGTGCCAATCCTGCTTCGCTGGATCCTGCAGCCATCGTCGAACCTACGCTCAAAGCATTAGCCGAACAGGCCCTCCATGAAGAGCGGGAGCGATTGCGCCTCACGCTGGATCATGTGTTCGACGGCATCGTGACGATCGACGAGACCGGGCTCATCACATCTGTCAATCCGGCCATCGAACAGATGTTTGATCGCAAGGCAGAGGCATGCGTCGGCAAGTCCTTCTTTGAAACGCTTATCCCGACAAGCTATGCGCAGGAAGACGTCCCCACCTATGGCGCGGGCCAGAACGATGCCATTTTGACCCGGGAGAATATTGCAAGACGGAAGGACGGATCGATGTTTCATGTCGATCTGGTCATGAGTAAAATGATGTATCGCGGCGAAGAAACCCGGATCGCCGTTGTGCGTGATATCTCCCAGCAGAAAGCCCTCCAGGCCCAGCTTCACGGCGGCGCGGAACGCTCGGCCTAAGCTTCGTCACCCAGGCGTTTTTCGCGTTTCGCGCATTGGAATGCGCGTTCCAGGCCAAGGCGGTTATGTTAGGATAGCCTGATACCTGAAACGTGGGGGACCATGCTAGAAATTCGTTCCGATTCCATTCTCACCACACTCATTCCCCTTGCCTATCGCAACGTTCCGGTTGCGGTGGGGGCGAATTTTGCAGCCGCCATCGCCGTCGTCATCGCCCTCTCAGGTGCCATCGCGAGTCCGATTCTTACGCTCTGGCTTACCGGAATCCTGTTCGTCTCGATATTCCGTATCGGCCTATGGGTCCGCTTTCACAAAATCCAGATCGATGCCACGAATGTTCGCCTATGGGCACATTGCTTAACGATTGGTGCCGGCGCTGCGGGTGCCCTGTGGGGCCTTGCGGGTGTGTTTCTTTTCGTTCCTGACAACCCCTATCTGCAAACCTTTCTTATCTTCGTCATCGGCGGCATGGCGACCGGATCGCTGGCGGTTTCCGGCCTGCATTTGCCAACGTTCCTCGCGTTCTTCCTGACCAGCTTCCCGCCGATCGGCGTTCGCCTTTTTCTGACCGATACACCTACACATCTGACGATGGCGGCGCTGGTTGCCATCTACTGCATCGTGATTTTCCTCGCAAGCCTGCGCATCAGCAAAACCTTCGCCAAAACCATCTCGCTGCAACAGCACCTTCACGCCATCATGGCGAATGTGCGCGACGGCATCGTCACCATCGGCACATCCGGGCGTATCCTGTCCGTCAATTCAGCGATGACCAATATGTTCGGCTATGCGGAAAAGGAATGTGCCGGGAAAAAATTCTTCGGGGACCTCCTCCCAGCCGAATACAACATCGATGCCGCGTCCGAGCAGAAAAATCCGGACGAAGCGTGGCAATGGGGAACGGCCGCCACGCCCCGTGAGCTGGTTGCAAAACGAAAGGACGGCAGCACCTTTCTGGCCGATGTCGCGACAAGCAACATGACCTATGCCGGAAAAAACATGCACATTGCCATCCTGCGCGACATCACCGAACAAAAGGCCGTGCAGATTCAGCTGCTTCAGGCGTCGAAACTTGCCACCCTTGGGCAGATGGCGGCCGGTATCGCCCATGAATTGAACCAGCCTCTGAACGTGATCGGCATGGCGGCCGAAAATGCACGCATACGAAAACAGGCCGACGAACCAAGCAAAAAATATACGGAAGAAAAACTTGCGCTTATTGCGCAACAGGTCGAGAAGATGGGAAATATTATCAACCATCTTCGGGCCTTCAGCCGCCTCGACGAAAAGAGGTTGGAAAGCTTTGATCTGGAAATCGCCGCAAACCGGTCCGTGCAGCTGGTCCAGGATCAGCTTCGTATCGACAACATCCAGCTTCATGTCCAGCCTTCGCACGGCCCCTTCCTTGTGATGGGACACCCAAACCAGGTTGAACTGGTGCTTTTGAACCTTCTGAACAATGCGCGGGACGCTATTGAGAAAGGCCGCGAGCAAACGCCAGCCCCCAAAGAAGGCCGGATCGATGTCGAAATCCGCGCCGACGGCCAGGATCAGGTACGCATCCGGGTTTCCGACAATGGCCCCGGCATCGCAGCCGAAGACCTCAACCGGATCTTTGATCCATTTTTTACGACGAAGTCGGTCGGCAAGGGGACCGGCCTGGGCCTCTCCATCACCCAGGGCATCGTCGAGGCGATGGGTGGACAGATTGCCGTCACAAACACCGCAACGGGCGCATGTTTTGAGGTTAGACTTCCCCGCACGCCAGATTCGAAAGCTGGCAAATACCCAAACAATCGGACAAAGAAAGAAAAGACAGCTTCATGATGGCAAATCGCAAATCGATTCTTATCGTCGACGATGACCCGCTTCAGTTAAAAGAGCTAACGGAATTTCTCTCAACACTGAACGTCGATTGCCTGCAGGAGAAAAACGGTTACAGCGCCATCCACTGCATTAAGAAACATCACCCGGATCTTGTTCTTCTCGACATCAAGATGCCGGGTCTGGACGGGATCGAAGTCGCCCGGCTGATCAAAAAGCTGCGCCCAAGTCCTTCCATCATCCTCATGTCCGGCCATGCCGATTGCGTAAGAGACGCCAACAACGCCGGTCTCAAGGTTTTCGGCATCCTAGACAAGCCGATTCCGCTTCGTGCCTTAAAGCGATTCGTCGAACAGAAATTGTTGAATTAGTCCCAAATGGCCGCCGATCTAACCGGCGGCGTCTTCCGCCTCTTTCACCGCCCGGCGATACGCCCGATCCGAGACATAGGGCCCATGCGCCGGAAATTCGGAAAGCCTGGCTTTGACGATCCCGCCGCCATGGGGCAATTCCTTCAGATAGCCCCCGTCCCGGCCGATCAGCGGAATAACGCGTTTCCAGCGTGAAAAAACGCGCCTGGCAGAAAGCGACTGATTGCTGGCATATTCCTTTTCCTGCGGGTCCTGTTCGAAAAGATATTCATGGGCCGCAACAAATTCCCGAACGAAACTGCGGTTGACTGTCGAAAAATTCGAAATCACCCAGCAACGGTCCTCGAATTCCCAGAAACAGGCAAGGCCGATAAAGTCCCCTTCCCGCGTAATGTAGGGATAAAACGGGAAGGCGCGGCAGGCGATTGTGCGGTTGTCGCGCTCGCAAAAACGCGCACCTTTGCATTCAATCGCCGTGCATTCATCCGACGCGTCCGCAACGATGTCACGCGTGACGGCGTCGTAAGGTTTAAAGCGGTGCCACAAATCGGTTCGCGACTTTAACAGCTTCCATTCCGATTTATGCGCAATCGGCACGGCCGCATCCGTCGAACAGCAGACCGGGGAGCCGCCATTCAACGGCGCACATTTCTTACCGCAGTCGTACCGCGAAATCGACGCCTGAAACCGGTCGTAAACATGCTGGAAATTCTCGGGCAGGAGTTTTTTCGACTTTGCCATGCCCGGAACATATCAAGTCGCACGCAAGACGCAAATGGAAAGGGACAAAGGAAGAGGGCGGCTCTTTACAGAGCCGCCCAATGTGAAAATCGCCAGAACCTTGGCTATAGAAACTTGCCTTGTTTACGTAACCACCCGGCATGCATTGCCCTTGGCGATTTCCTCTCCCATCTCACAGACCGGGCAGACAGGCCGGAGGGAACGCCAACCGACCTTTCCGCGACGCAGCTTGAGGAACCGCATCACGGAAATTGTTTCTTGTCCCGGAAGACACAGGCTGGGGGACTTGGTTGCAAATGCCCGGCCCCCCGGGACAAGATGTGGGCTTGAGAGGCACACATTCCTTTGATGCCACGCCCACCCCAAAAGTTACAAAGACACATTTGGGAGCCACGTTCCGGGGACAGGGTCAAGGATCCGCTTCAATGGTACCGGGGTCTGGGATAGATTGTCGCCCATGAGCGGCACCCCTTCTCGCCACCACCGAGCAGCCCGGTCGCCTTCGCCGGAGGAACGTCGCCTGATCCAGGGCCTGCGCGCGGAAGACCCTGGCAGCTATGGCGAACTTCTCAATTGCTATGGCGGGCGGATGCTGGCCGTCGCCCGGCGGATCATGCAAAACGAAGATGACGCTCAGGACTGCGTTCAGGAAGCCTTTCTACAAGCGTTTCGCAAGATCGATACGTTCGAGGAACGGGCCTCGCTCGGCTCCTGGTTGCACCGGATCGTGGTCAATGCCGCGCTGATGAAAATCCGCCAGCGCAAGCGACGCAAGGAAACGCCGCTTGAGGACCATCTCTGCGAATTCGATGCGCAGGGCAGTCGCAAAACGATGGCACCAGAACTTGTCACGGTAATGGAAGGCCACCTGGAAAGCCTGGAAATCCAGGCCATGATCCGCCAGGAAATCGCCGCGTTGCCAACGAATTTCCGTAACATTATCCTGCTGCGCGACATCGAAGAATATGACACAGGCGAAACGGCAACCCTTTTGGGGCTTTCCTTAAGTTCCACAAAAACACGCCTTCACCGGGCCCGGGCAGCGCTGAAAATACGGGTCGAAAAACAGCTCGCTACGAATAGCGCACCCGGCCGGAAAGGCATATAACGAACATGCAAATTTATACATGGATGAAACAATGCAATTGACACCAACCTGCCAAGAGTTGGACGCGTTCATTGTCGATTATATTGAGGGCAATTTACCGATCTATCGGCGCCTGATTTTTTTCCTACATCTTGGCCTGTGCTCGAAATGCCGCACCTATCTTTGCAGCTATCGAGAGCTGATCGCGTCAAGCAAAAACGCCTATTCGGAAACCGCCGAACGGTCGGAAATGCCGCAGGAACTGAAGCGCGCAATTCTGGCCAGCCGCAAGAACAAGGCCTGACCGGCGCGCATGCCTGACGATGCAACGCCGCCGCGCCCCCAAATAGGTCAACATTCAGCAACCTGTTTTTGTGGATAACTTTTGCTGCACCGCATGCCGCAAAGCTTCATGTGCCCGATTAAAGGGACTTTTCCATTTTGCATTGCGGTCGCATGAAAAAATTATGATTCGACAAAGGGCACCGTTCCGGCTGACCCTTTCCCGAAGCCGACTTTTTGCACAAAGCCCTTCGCACAAAGATCCGGCGCACAGCAACAAAGGTGGAGCCATCCAATGGCGTTTATCAGCAGCACAGACAGGGAGGTGCGCATCCTCCTCAGGATTCTATCGGTTCTGGCGATTGCCGCCCTCATGGCCCTGACCGTCTGGACAGGCAGCCGGTAGCGTCGTTACGGCAACCACAGATAGACCGGCAGGATGCCGGTTGCCTGCAGCCACTCAATCCCCTCGAAAAGGGGATACGCCAGATAGAAAAGGGAGGCGTCCCGGAAGGTCATCCAGACGAGGTTGGGGCGTACGACGAGCGTGTCAGCATCTTTCCATAGACGCCAATTAGGGAGCCAGCGCGGCGTTGTAGCCAGATAGTCGCGATAGGGGCCGTCGAATTTCTTTAATAGAAAGGTTTCTTCTTTCCGGATAACGCCATTGAAAATCAGAAAAATCAGAAGGGCAAACAGGGCACCAACGACGATGCTGCCGGCCAAAAGCCCTGTCGCACCAGCCGCAACAACGGAAAACACATAAAGCGGATTGCGCACGACCGCGTAGGGCCCTGTGCGAATGATTGTCGCGCTCTTATGCCCTCCGATATACAGGCTGCACCAAGTCCGCCCAAGCACGCAAAGGCCGATAAGAACCATCCCCACGACCTCGATATCCTCGTGCCAGAACCCCTCTGGCCCCCACCAGGATTGCGTGAAGAGCGCCGCAAACAAAAGCAGCAGCGCCACAACAAAGATGATGCGCTTGCGACGACGTTGAACACTGGAAAGGCCGGGAGACGGCAACGGGAACGCTGCCGGGGCGGTTTCAGCTTCGGGATTCTTGTCAGACATCACGCCTTCACATGCCTACAGCCGACCGGCTGCGCGAAGTCTATGCGTCACACCCCCCTATTGCAAGACGCGCGGTGCGGCGCACCAAAACACGCGACGCCGTAAATGCAGATAACTTCGGCGAAGAATGGTGGGCCCGGCAGGATTCGAACCTGCGACACGACCGTTATGAGCGGCCAGTTCTAACCAACTGAACTACGGGCCCGGAGACAAAAGATAGACCCAGATCACGTGTCGAGGAAACTGCGCAGCTTGCGGGAACGCGAGGGATGCTTCAGCTTGCGAAGCGCTTTTGCTTCGATCTGACGGATACGCTCGCGAGTCACTGCGAATTGCTGCCCCACCTCTTCAAGGGTGTGGTCTGTGTTCATGCCGATGCCAAAGCGCATGCGCAGGACACGCTCTTCCCTTGGCGTAAGGGAAGCCAGAATGCGCGTCGTCGTTTCCCGCAAATTCCCCTGGATCGCCGCCTCCAATGGCAGCACGGCGTTTTTGTCTTCAATGAAGTCGCCAAGATGGCTGTCTTCCTCGTCCCCGATCGGGGTTTCGAGGCTGATCGGCTCTTTCGCGATCTTCAGCACCTTGCGCACCTTATCCAGCGGCATGCTGAGCTTCACCGCCACCTCTTCCGGCGTCGGCTCACGTCCGAGTTCGTGCAACATCTGACGCGAGGTGCGCACGAGCTTGTTGATCGTCTCAATCATGTGAACCGGAATACGGATCGTACGCGCCTGATCGGCGATTGAACGCGTGATGGCCTGGCGAATCCACCAGGTGGCATAGGTTGAGAACTTGTAGCCACGCCGGTATTCAAATTTGTCCACGGCCTTCATAAGGCCGATGTTCCCTTCCTGAATAAGGTCGAGAAACTGCAAGCCACGGTTTGTGTATTTCTTGGCAATCGAAATAACCAGGCGCAAATTTGCCTCGATCATTTCCTTTTTTGCCTGGTTGGCCCGTTGTTCACCCGCCTGAACCGTGCTGACAATGCGCTTGAATTCGACGATGGGCAACCCGGCCTCAATCGACATCTCGATAATTTCACTACGGATGTCCTTGATCTCGTCCCCGTGCTTCTTCACGAACGCCTTCCAGCCTCGTGTTTTCAGATCGGAAACCTGATCGAGCCAATTCGGGTCCAGTTCGTGACCGAGATAGCGCTCCAGAAAGTCCTCCCGCTTCACCTTGCAGCCCGTTGCAAGGCGGAGCATGCGCCCTTCCAGCATCACGAGGCGACGGCTCAACAGTTTTAGATATTCAACCAGATCCTCAATGCGCCCATTGTTGAGACGAACGGTCTGCATAAGCCCGACAAGGTCGACTCTCAGGCGCTCATAGCGCTTTTCCTGAGCGGGTGTGGGTTTCTCTGCCTTATGAAAAATTTCGAAGCGTTTTTCCTGAAGGCGGTGGAATTTTTTATAGGCCGAAGAAATAGCGTCGAAAAGCTCCAGAATGTCCGGCAGCAGCGTTTCCTCCATCACCGCCATCGAAACGGGAATTTCGTCGTCTTCGTCGTCATCGCCCTCGGTCTTTTCTTTTTCGCCCTCCGTCTTCCCTTCTGTTGCCGCTGGCCCTTCCGCCCCGGTGCCTTTTTTGTCTTCGCTCTCTTCGTATTTTTTCTTTTCGCTTTCGGCCCCAGCCTTCGTGCCGCCATAGGTTGCATCCAGATCGATGACATCGCGAAGAAGCGTGCTGCCGTCTGCCAGGCCTTTCCGCCATTCCACAATCGCGCGAATCGTTGTCGGACTCTCGCAAATGCCGCCGATCATCTTGTTCCGTCCCGCCTCGATCCGCTTGGCGATGGCAATCTCTCCCTCGCGGGAAAGCAGCTCGACACTGCCCATTTCGCGCAAATACATCCGAACCGGGTCGTCCGTTCGCCCAAGCTCGGAGTCGTCGTAATTTCCGGCGGTTTTTTCTTCTTCCTCTTTACCCCCCCCGGATTCCTTTGCGGGAGTTTCGCTGGAATTGTCGTCGCTTTCGTCCGAATCAACGAGATTGATGTCCATCTCTGACATCAACGCCATGATGTCTTCGATCTGCTCGGAGGACGTCTCGCCCGACGGCAGGGCTGCGTTCAGTTCGTCATAGGTGACGTAACCGCGCTCTTTGCCAATCGCGAATAATTTTTTTACCGCGGCGTTCGCATTGTCGATCAAGGGGGAATCCCCAATCGCCTCGCTCGCTTTCGCGGTGCTTGCTGCTTGTGATGTTTTCGAAGCCATGAATTTCTATTCTCTCCTGCGCTCGAAAAGCTTCCTTAAACCACCCTCCCCCGGCGTGAAATCACTGGGGTGCAAGGCTGTCCAAAAAGCTTTGTCCTTCCGTCAATCCGTTCCCGCCGGGGCAACGCCCTCGCCGGAAGCCTCTTCCGTCGGCAAATTGTCCAATTGTTTTCGGCCCTTAAGCCGCCGCCACGTTTCTTCCGTCAGATTATCCGCCAGCGCCCGTTCCGCATCGCGAAGTTCTGCTTCCTCTGTCGTCTTATGCAGGCGGCGCAACGCCTCTGCCCAACCCGCAAAAACCTGCTCCGCCGGTGCCTGCGGCCGCACGAAGGCCCCCGCACTCGCATAAAAGTCCGACCGCAGCAATGGGGCCAGAGCATCGGAAAAGCCGCCAGCCTCAAGATGGCGCGTCAGCCGCTCGGTATCAAGGCCCGGATCCTCGCTAAAAGCCAGGACAATCGCCTGGCGCAGGCGGTCAAGATCGGGGAGCGTGAACGCAAGGCTGCCGAAACGCTCAGCCAGGTCGTTATATAGGTCGGGGTGATTGATCACAATCGCCACAAGAATCTGCTGACTTTTCTTTACCGGGTCGGTGACAGGCACGGCCATTGACGCCTCGGCTGCTTTTTTTCCTTTGCCGCGGCCCGAAGCCTGCCAAAGGCGGGCGCGGAAATCGCTGCGGTAATGCGCCTGCACATTCCGGTCCTCAATACGCCGGACCAGGGCTTCCAGGCGGCTTTCCAGCGCAGCGCGGCGTTCCGGCGTGTCGGCGGGCCGTTCCGCAAAGCAGGCCTCCCATAAGACATCCGCCAGCGGCCGGGCGGCATCAAGCAGACGCCGCATGGCCGGCGCCCCTCCACCAAGCAGCAGGCTGTCGGGGTCTTCACCGCTGGGAAGGCTTGCAAAGCGCAGGGAATGCCCGGCGCGCAGCCCTGGCAAGGCCCGTTCAGCCGCACGGGTGGCGGCGCGCAGCCCCGCCGCATCGCCGTCGAAACAAAGGATCGGCTCTGGTGCCAAACGCCACAGCTCGGCAATCTGCGTCTCGGTGAGCGCCGTACCAAGGGGAGCCACGGCCTGGGACAATCCCGCCTGGTGCAGCGCCAACACGTCCATATAGCCTTCGGCGACGATTACCTCATGGCGCTGGCGCGCCGACGCCTTCGCCGCCGCCACGCCGTAAAGGATGCTGCCCTTGTTAAAGAGCGGCGTTTCCGGCGAATTAATGTATTTTGCGAGCCGCCCGCTTGTTTCACTAAAGAGACGACCACCAAACGCGATCACCCGGTCGCGGCGATTCGTAATCGGAAAAAGAATACGCTGGCGAAAACGTTCGAACGGCGCCTTTGGGGCGTCCACCGCCACAAGCAGGCCGGTTTCCAGCATCTCACCCTCTGAAAAACCCTGTTCGCCAAGGGCCGCGATCAGCAACCCCCTGCCTTCCGGGGCGAATCCCAAGCGAAAACGCTGGATTGTCGCGTCATTCAGCCCGCGATTCTTCACATAGGCAAGGGCCGCCGCACCCCGAGGCCCGTGCAATTCCCCTTCGTACCAGCGGGTCGCCGCTTCAAGGACGCCGATCAGGCGATCCTCTACCTTCTCGCGGGCAACCGCCTCCGGGCTGGATTGTGGCATCGCCACACCGGCAATCCCGGCCAGCCGTTCGACCGCATCAGGAAAGGCAAGGCCGCCGTGGTTCATCTCAAAAGCAATGACGTCGCCATGGGCGCCGCAACCGAAGCAGTGGTAGAAACCCTTCTCGTCGTTCACGGTGAAGGAAGGCGTCTTTTCTTTGTGGAAGGGGCAGAGGCCAAGCTGTTCGCGCCCACGACGGCGCAGCTGCACATGGCGACCGATGGTGTCGGAAAGCGGCACCCGGTCGCGCAACTCGTCAAGAAACTGGGATGAAAAACGCATCGCCCGTCGATTGTCCTGCCTGCAAAACCCGCCATGCTCACACAGGCGCGTGTTAGCCAAGCATCCCTTTTACAATGCCACTTGCCCGGGAAAAATCCATTTTCCCGGCATAGCGCGCGCGAAGCGCCGCCATCACGCGGCCCATGTCCTTCAAATGGGCGGCTTTTTCCTCTGCAACGATCACTTCGACTGCTTCGCGCAATTCGTCATCCGCCATCTGCCTGGGCAAAAAGCGCGTGATGATTACAATCTCGGCGCGTTCCCGATCAACGAGATCCTGACGACCCCCCTGTTCGTAAAGCGCAATGGATTCGCCGCGCTGCTTCACCATCTTTTGCAGAAGTTGTAGAATTTCCGTATCGTCAAGGCCCGCGTCGCCACGCTCCGGCCGCACGGCAATGTCCCTGTCCTTTAACGCAGCAAGGATCAGGCGCAACGTTGAACGCGCTATTTTATCCTGCGACTTCAACGCTTCTTTCAGCGCTTCACTCAATTGGGTGCGCAGCATGCCGGGGTGCCAAAATGTTAGGACGCGATTTCGGGAACGAAAGATATTACAGGAATTTTCTGGGTTTAGCAACCACCTGAAATTTAGTAACCCGCTGATTTTCTTGTTCTTTTTAAGCGCAGTGCTCCCTTGACGGCGACAGGGCTTTTGCTTATGAAACGCCGGACCCCCTAAAACGCGTCCACTGCTTCCAAGCCACGGACCCAAAACCCCGCCGAAGGCGGGCGAGCACGCTTGCTCGCAAGGGTTCGCCCGCAAGGGCCGAAAGCGAGCGCCGCTGACGGGTCGAGAAATGCCAGAAGGAACCATGCGCGAAATGTCCCCAGCCAAACCGATGCGCGCCTTTCGTAAAGACGGGACCCTCCCTCCCGGCGTCTCGGCAATATTGGTGCTGGAAGACGGCCACGTCTTGTGGGGCGCCGGATGCGGCGCCACCGGCGCGGCGGTCGGCGAAATTTGCTTCAACACCGCGATGACCGGCTATGAGGAAATCCTTACGGACCCTTCCTATGCCGGCCAGATTATTACCTTCACCTTCCCCCATATCGGCAATGTCGGCACGAACGCCACCGACCGGGAGCGCACCCACCCCACAGCCCGGGGCTTTGTCCTGCGCACGGCGATCACGGAGGCATCAAACTTCCGCAGCGAACACCACCTGGACGCCTGGGCCAAGGCCGAGGGCCTTATCGGCCTGACCGGCGTGGACACGCGGCGACTGACCCGTCACATCCGCGACAACGGCGCCCCGAAAGGCGTGATCTGTCACTCGGCGGACGGGCGCTTTGACCTTGATGCCCTGCACAAAATGGCCCAGGCCTGGCCGGGCCTCGAAGGCATGGATCTGGCAAAAGACGTCACCACCGCCGAACCCTACGACTGGGACGAGACCTGCTGGCAACTGGGCAAGGGCCATGGCCGGGTAACGGCACCCCGCCACCATATCGTCGCCATTGATTTTGGGGTCAAGTGGAACATCCTGCGCACGCTCGCCAACGCCGGCGCGCGCGTCACCGTGCTGCCGGCAACGGCAAGTGCGGCCGATGTCCTTGACCGCAAACCCGATGGCATCTTTCTTTCGAACGGCCCTGGCGACCCGGCGGCGACGGCAAAATACGCCGTTCCGATGCTAAAAGAGATCATCTCCTCCGGCGTTCCAATCTTTGGCATCTGCCTTGGCCATCAGCTTCTTGCTCTCAGCCTGGGCGCAAAGACGAAAAAAATGTTTTTAGGCCATCGCGGCGCCAATCATCCGGTAAAAGACCTGGAAACGGGGCGCGTTGAAATCACAAGCCAGAATCACGGCTTCGTCGTCTGCAAGGAAAGCCTTCCGAAAGGCGTCACCATGTCTCATGCCTCGCTTTTCGACCAGTCCCTCGAAGGGTTACGCGTCGCGGACAAACCTATCTTTTCGGTCCAATATCATCCGGAGGCCTCCCCCGGCCCCCATGACAGCCATTATCTGTTCCAACGGTTTTTAAGCAGGATCGAACGCGATGCCTAAACGCACCGACATTCAATCGATCCTCATCATCGGCGCCGGCCCGATTGTCATTGGCCAGGCCTGCGAGTTCGACTATTCCGGCACCCAAGCCTGCAAGGCGTTAAAGGAAGAGGGCTACCGCACGATCCTTGTCAATTCGAACCCGGCGACGATCATGACCGATCCGGACCTTGCCGACGCCACCTACATCGAGCCGATCACGGCGCCGCTGATTGCCAAGATCATCGAGAAGGAACGCCCCGACGCCCTGCTGCCCACCATGGGCGGGCAGACCGCCCTGAACATGGCGCTGACCCTTGCCCGCGAGGGCGTGCTTGAAAAATTCGGCGTCGCGCTGATCGGTGCCTCCCAGGATGCCATCGACAAGGCGGAAGACCGCGAGCGTTTTCGCGAGGCGATGACGCGCATCGGCCTCGAATGTCCAAAAAGCCATCTTGCCCATGACATGGTCGACGCTTGGGACGCCCTGGAGAAAGTCGGACTGCCGGCCATCATCCGCCCATCCTTCACCCTTGGCGGTACCGGCAGCGGCATTGCCTATAGCCGGGAAGAATTTGAAACCATCGTCGCCGGCGGCCTTGATGCCTCGCCAACCGACGAAGTCCTGATCGAAGAATCCGTCCTTGGTTGGAAAGAATATGAGATGGAGGTCGTTCGCGACAGCGCGGACAACTGCATCATCATCTGCGCAATCGAAAACATCGACCCGATGGGCGTGCACACCGGCGACAGCATCACGGTCGCACCGGCGCTGACCCTGACGGACAAGGAATACCAGATCATGCGGAACGCCTCGATCGCGGTTCTGCGCGAGATCGGCGTCGATACCGGCGGGTCCAACGTCCAGTTTGCCGTGGACCCGAAGACCGGCCGTCTGCTTGTCATCGAAATGAACCCACGCGTGTCGCGGTCCTCCGCGCTGGCGTCGAAAGCGACCGGTTTTCCAATCGCCAAAATCGCGGCAAAGCTTGCAATCGGCTACCGGCTGGACGAACTGGTGAACGACATCACGAAAGTCACGCCGGCGTCCTTCGAACCAACGATCGATTACGTGGTCACGAAGGTGCCGCGTTTTACCTTCGAAAAATTTCCAGGCACGACGCATCGGCTCACCACGTCGATGAAATCCGTTGGCGAAGCGATGGCCATCGGTCGCAATTTTGCCGAATCGCTTCAAAAGGCCCTGCGATCGATGGAAACCGACCTGACCGGATTGAACACGCCGCTGGCCGATGGCGTGAATGCCGCCGACGCCCTTGCACAAGTAAAGGTGGGGTTAAACGAGCCAACCCCGGATCGCATTCTCTGGATCGCCGAAGCCTTCCGCAGGGACATCCCCTTTGAAGAAATACACGAAGCCACGAAATACGACCCGTGGTTCCTGGATCAGATCCAGACCCTCATCAAAATTGAGACCCGCCTGCAACGCGAAGGCCTGCCAGAGACGGCCGCCGGCCTTGTCGAACTGAAGGGGCTTGGCTTTTCCGACGCGCGTCTGGCGGAATTGACCAATTTGCAGGAGAAAGACATCGCCCGCCTTCGCGAGCAGCATTCCGTCCACCCCGTTTACAAGCGCGTGGACACCTGCGGTGGCGAATTTCCATCCCTCACGCCTTATATGTATTCGACCTATGAGCCGAAATGGGCGCCAGGACAGGCGCCGGAATGCGAGGCGGACCCAAGCGACCGCAACAAGGTGCTTATTCTTGGCGGCGGACCCAATCGCATCGGCCAGGGAATCGAATTTGACTATTGCTGCGTCCACGCGGCCTACGCCCTTTCCGAAGCCGGCTTCGAAACGATCATGGTCAACTGCAACCCGGAAACCGTTTCGACGGATTACGACACGTCCGACCGGCTTTATTTCGAACCGCTAACCACCGAAGACGTGATCGAAATCGCGCGGACCGAACGGACAAAGGGAAATTTGCATGGCGTCATCGTGCAATTCGGCGGCCAGACGCCGCTGAAACTGGCCGCCGCCCTTGAACAGGCCGACATCCCGATCCTCGGCACGTCACCGGACGCCATCGACCTGGCCGAAGACCGCGAGCGTTTTCAGGGTCTGCTTGCGAAGCTGAAGTTGCGCCAGCCAAAAAACGGCATTGCCCATTCGCTTGAAGAGGCCGTGCAGGTCGCAGATAAAATCGGCTACCCGCTTGTCGTCCGACCGTCCTATGTGCTTGGCGGACGCGCCATGCAAATCGTGCACGAGGAAGCCTCCCTGCTGCGTTACATGACCGAAGCGGTAAAGGTTTCGGGCACAAACCCGGTGTTGATCGATTCCTATCTGCAATCGGCGATCGAGGTTGATATCGACGCCATTTCGGACGGCAAATCCGTTTACATCGCAGGCATCATGGAACATATCGAAGAGGCTGGCATTCATTCTGGCGATTCCGCCTGTTGCCTGCCGCCGCACTCGCTTTCCAACGAAACGATTGCGGAAATCAGCGCCCAGACAAAGGCGATGGCCCTGGCGCTCGACGTTCGCGGGCTGATGAACGTGCAGATGGCCGTAAAAGACGGCGACATCTATATTCTGGAGGTGAACCCACGGGCCAGCCGCACGGTGCCCTTCGTCGCCAAAGCGACCGGCGTGCCGATTGCCAAGATCGCGGCCCGGATCATGGCCGGGGAAACCCTTGCCGATTTCGACCTGCGCTCGCCACCGGTGCGTCACATCGCGGTCAAGGAAGCCGTCTTTCCTTTTGCGCGGTTCCCCGGCGTCGACATTCTGCTTGGCCCAGAAATGAAATCAACCGGCGAGGTCATGGGAATCGACCGCGATTTCGGCCATGCCTTTGCAAAAGCCCAGCTTGGCAGCGGCACGCTGCTGCCGCAAACGGGCGTCGTGTTCATCTCGGTCAAGGACAGCGACAAGGCGGCGATGGTCGCGCCCGGTCGCCGCCTGATCGACATGGGCTTTCGCCTTCTCGCCACCCATGGCACCGCCGCCTGCCTTCAAGAAGCCGGGCTGGCCGTCACCTCGATTAACAAAGTGGCGGAAGGGCCGCCCCATATCGTCGACGCCATGAAGGGGGGCGACGTCGATCTGGTCTTCAACACGACCGAGGGCGCCCAGGCCATCGCCGACAGCCTCGACCTTCGCCGGACCGCCCTGCTCAACAAAATTCCCTATTACACAACCGTTGCCGGAATTCTGGCCTCCATCGAGGCCATCGCGGCGCTTCGCGGCGGCACCCTTGAAGTTGCACCGCTGCAGTCCTACTTTAACGGGTCGCGTTAATCCCTCCGGAAAATCCGGAAATCACCCAAAGCCCCTGCCATGGCCCCGTCGCCATCCGGGGGCAGGAGTTGCTTTGAGCCATGGACAAGCTTCCCATGACGGCCCCTGGGCTCAACCGCCTTCAGGAAGAGCTGAAACATCTGAAGACCAGCGAACGCCCGGCCGTGATCCAGGCGATTGCAGAGGCGCGCGAGCATGGCGACCTTTCCGAGAACGCGGAATACCACGCAGCACGCGACAAGCAGTCCTTTGTGGAAGGCCGCATTGCCGAGCTTGAAGCGGTGACCAGCCGCGCCGAGGTGATCGACGTTGCCAAGCTGTCCGGCAAGACGATCAAGTTTGGTGCCACGGTGAAGCTTGCCGACGAAGACACGGCGGAAAAGGCCACCTATCAGATCGTCGGCGCCGATGAATCGGACATTGATGCCGGGCGGCTTTCCATTTCYGCCCCYCTGGCACGCGCRCTGATCGGCAAGGAAAAGGGCAGCTTCGTCGAAGTGACGACGCCCGCCGGGTCAAAATCCTATGAGATTCTTTCGGTCAAATATCGTTAACGATACCCGTTAACAGCACAGGCCGACAATCCGAGCGTGTCCCAAGCATATCTGGCCGGAAAGCCTGCGCCGAAGGAAAGCATGTCAAAGGAAAGCGCCCCCCTGCCCGACACCGCCTTGCCACGCAAGACCCTCCCGCGCAAGATGATGAGCCCCCTGCGCGTTGTTTCGGACTTTCAGCCCGCCGGCGATCAGCCCCAGGCCATTGATGAACTTGTCACCGGCCTTGAAGGCGGCGAACGCGAGCAGGTTCTCCTTGGCGTGACCGGCTCGGGCAAGACCTTTACCATGGCCAAAGTGATTGAGCGCGTCCAGCGCCCAGCCCTGATCATGGCGCCAAACAAGACCCTTGCCGCCCAGCTTTACGGTGAGATGAAAGGCTTCTTTCCCGACAACGCCGTCGAATATTTCGTTTCCTATTACGACTATTACCAGCCGGAAGCCTACGTCCCGCGCACGGACACCTATATCGAGAAAGACGCCTCCATCAACGAGGCGATCGACCGCATGCGCCATTCGGCGACGCGCGCCTTCCTCGAACGCCAGGACGTGATCGTCGTCGCCAGCGTTTCCTGCATCTACGGCATTGGCACGGTCGAATCCTACGCACGCATGGCAATTGACATTCGCACCAATGCGCAACTGGAACGCAGCGATCTTTTACGCCGTCTGGTTGCGCTTCAATACCGCCGCAACGACATCGACTTTCGCCGTGGCACTTTCCGGGTGCGCGGCGACAGTGTGGAAATTTTTCCCGCCCATCTTGAAGACCGGGCCTGGCGCGTCGCGCTTTTCGGAGACGAGGTCGAAGCCCTGACCGAGTTTGACCCGCTGACCGGCGAAAAAACGAACCAATTGCCCGCCATCCGCATTTATCCAAACAGCCACCATGTGATCCCGCGCCCGACCCTGCAACAAGCCATCAAGAAAATCCGTACGGATCTGAAAATCCGCCTTGAGGAATTCACAAAAGCCGGGAAACTTCTGGAAGCGCAACGCCTTGAAGAGCGGACGCTCTTCAACCTTGAAATGATGGAAACCACCGGCAGCTGCGCCGGGATCGAGAATTACTCGCGTTACCTGACCGGCCGCGAGCCGGGCGAAGCACCACCAACCCTGTTCGAATATCTGCCCGAAAATGCCCTTCTGATCGTCGACGAAAGTCACGTCACCGTGCCCCAGCTTGGTGGCATGTACCGGGGCGATTTTCAGCGCAAATCGAACCTTGCCGAATATGGCTTCCGGCTGCCCTCCTGCATCGACAACCGGCCCCTGAAATTCGAGGAATGGGACATCATCCGGCCCCAGACGCTGTTTGTTTCCGCAACACCCGGCCCGTGGGAAATGGAACGCACCCAGGGCGTCTTCATCGAACAGATCATCCGGCCTACCGGCCTGATGGACCCGCCGGTTTGCGTGCGCGCAATCGAAACCCAGGTTGATGATTTACTTGCGGAATGTCGGGAATGCGCCAAAAAATCCCAGCGCGTGCTGGTCACGACACTGACCAAACGGATGGCGGAGGATTTGACCGAATATTTGCACGACGCGGGAATCCGCGTGCGCTATCTCCACTCGGATATCGACACCCTGGAGCGCATCGACATCATCCGCGACCTTCGCCTTGGTGCCTTTGATGTGCTGATCGGAATCAACCTGCTTCGCGAAGGCCTCGACATTCCCGAATGCGCATTGGTGGCGATTTTAGACGCCGACAAGGAGGGCTTTCTTCGTTCGAAAACGTCGCTTGTTCAGACGATTGGCCGCGCCGCCCGCAACGTCGATGGGCGCGTTCTTCTTTACGCCGATCGCATCACCGATTCGATGCAATACGCAATCGACGAAACAAACCGGCGGCGCGAAAAGCAGAACCTTTACAACGTCGAACACGGCATCACACCGGAAAGCATCCGCAAGTCCATCGGCGACGTGCTGCAAAGCGTTTACGAACGCGACCACGCGAACGTGGCCCTTGAAGAAACCGAACATCTTGTTGGCAACAATTTGAAAAGCCACTTGGCCCATCTTGAAAAACAGATGCACGAAGCCGCGGCCGATCTGGAATTCGAGGAAGCCGCGCGCCTGCGTGACGAGGCCAGGCGCCTGCGCGACCGCGACCTTGAAATCCTGCCGGGCGCACCACGGCAATCAACGAAGCGCCGGAAATAGGAACGCCTGCCGGGCACGCCGCCGGGGCGGACAGAGCCTTATGCCGGCGGTTCGATTGCTCTTTCGAAGGAAGCGTAATTGTTGCGGCGCGCTTCTTTCATAATGGCATGAATGTCCTCATCCGGCGTGCCGATGGCATGAAGGACGGTCCCGGCAAGATGCAGGCTTGCTTCCAGGGTTTCCGAAACGGCAACCGTGGCGCCGGCAACTTCAAGGGCGCGACCGTGTTGACGGTCATGGGCGCGGACAACGATGCGAAGATTGGGGAAATTTTTCCGCAACACGGCAAGGGTGCGTTCCGTCGCCTGCCTGCTGTCAATGGCAATCAATGCCGCCGACGCGCGGCCTGCCCCCACCGCGTTTAAAACGTCCAGCCGACGGGCATCGCCGTAATAAATCGGCAATTTTCGCCCCCGCCAGAACGTTACATTGTTCGCATCCATGTCGATACCCATGTAGGGAATGCCGCGTTCCGTCAAAAGGCGGGCAACGGTTTGTCCCTGACGGCCGAACCCGGCAAGTATGACGTGCCCTTGCAGGGGTTTTATTTTCTTCACAATCTCTTCGACTTTCGGTCCCGTCTTTTCGGTCATCGCGCGCGCGATACGGGTGCTGAAGAAGGCCAGGACCGGGGTCAGCACCATCGTCAGCGCCACCGCCGCCAAAAGAAGCTGGCCCGTCGGCTCGGAAAGCACGCCCAATTGCATGCCGGCACCAAACAGGATGAAAGAAAACTCGCCGCCCTGGGCAAGCAGAAGACCTATCCGAAGGCTGCGATTCCAGTTGTAGCCGAAGACGCGGCAGAGAACGGCAATCAACACCGACTTCGTGAAAAGGATGCCGAGGACAATCGACCCGACAAGGGCCGCATGATCGAGGATATAGGCAAGGTCGATCAACATGCCGACGGCCATGAAAAAGAGGCCTAGAAAAATGGCACGAAGGGGCTGAATATCAGCGGCAACGTGGTGCCTGTATTCCGTTTCGGCCAGCATCATGCCGGCAAGAAAGGCGCCAAGGGCCATGGAAATGCCGAGCTGTTCCGTCGCCCAGCCGATACCGAGCACAAGCAACAGCGTTACCGCCGACAGAATTTCAGGGTTTGCCGTCGAGGCAATCATCCGGTAGATGGGCCGCAGAAGCAGCCGCCCGAAAACAAAGATTGCCACCAGCGCAATCGCCGCCCGTATTGCGGTCTCCCCAAGGGCCAGCGGGATGGACGCCGCGTCCTCGCCAAGCATGCCGACAAGTAGAAGCAAGGGGCCGACCGCCAGATCCTGAAACAGGAGAATGCTGAGAGTGGTGCGTCCGACCCGGCTTGCCAGTTCGCCACGCTCAACCAGCGTCTGAAGAACAATCGCCGTCGAGGAAAGCGCCAGCCCGGCGCCTATCAAAATCGCCGTCGGCGCCGCCTCGCCAAACCAGATCGCCACCGCACCAAGCACCAGGCCGCAAGTGAGAACCTGCAACGTGCCAAGGCCGAAGACAAGCCGGCTCATCAGGCGCAGCCGCTCGACGGAAAGTTCCAGCCCGATCATAAAGAGAAGGAAAACGACGCCGAACTTCGCCAGCGCCTTTACGCCTTCGACATCCGCCAGCATGGCAAACCCGTAGGGGCCAATCAGCGCGCCTGCGGCAAGGTAGCCAAAGATGGGACTGAAACGAAGGCGCTGAACGATTGGAACGACAAAGACGGCAGCAACGAGCAGAATAAGAACGTCGAGAAGGTTGCTCGATTCTGGCATCCTGCGAAGAATTTCCCGTCCTGTGGCCTCTGCCTAGTTGCTTGAATGTAACGGCGGCGCAGACGAATACCAAGGGAACCTTTTGGCTGGAACGCCGCCACCGAAACACCAATCGTTTTTCCCTTGCTGCGTCCCATGCTAAAGAAGAGCCATTCTGCCCGTCACCGAATGGCGCCAGCCTATGCTTCTGCTTGAAATCGCGTTTGGATTTGCCCTTCTGTTTGCCGGAGGCGAATTTCTTGTGCGCGCCGCCGTCACCCTTGCCCGCCACCTTCGGGTCAGCCGGGCTTTGATCGGCCTGACCGTCGTCGCCTTCGGCACGTCCCTGCCCGAAGCCTTCGTCAGCCTGAAGGCCGCGTTGATCGGGGCACCAGGCATTGCCATCGGCAACGTCGTCGGCAGCAACGTCGCAAACGTTCTGCTTGTCGCCGGACTCGGAAGCGTGCTGGCCACCGTCACCTTCAAGCGCGGCCTCCTGAAACGGGACGGCATCGCCCTTGTTGTGGCGACGGTTGTTTTTTTCGGGGTTGCCACCACCGGTCACATCGCGACCCCGATTGCCGCGATCTTTCTTCTAAGCCTCATCACCTATGTTGTTTTCAGTTACCGGCTTGAGCGAAAAGACAAAGACATCGCCGATCTGCACGCACGCGAAGCGGCGGATATTCCCGACCACCGCCCCCCCTGGCAGAGCCTTCTGATATTGGTGGCAGGGTTTGCCGGTATCCTTCTCGGCGCGGAACTCCTGATTGGAGGTGCCATCGAAATCGCAGAGCTGGCCGGCGTCTCGCAAGCCGTCATCGGGCTGACCCTGGTTGCGCTTGGCACGTCGCTTCCCGAACTCGCCGCGTCCGCCGTTGCCGCCTGGCGCGGGTATGGCGATGTGGCGATGGCGAATATTCTGGGAAGCTGCCTCTTTAACATTTGCGGCGTTCTCGGCGTGGTGGGGCTTGTCGCCCCCTTGCCCGTCGTCGATGAAATTATTCATTTCGACAATTGGATCCTTTTAGGGGTCACGCTTTGCTTTGTGCTTCTGACCGCCCTTGGCACCCGCATCCCGCGAGCCGTCGGCGGCCTGTTTCTGCTTGCCTATGCCGCCTACATCACCCTTCAGTTCGTCGGGTTTTCCGGCGTGAACGCCATCGGCTAAAAAGGCCGCTAGAAAAATGTCAGACCGCTTGTCACACCACCGGCCCTCACGCATCCTTCGATCAGGATGGCAATCATGACGGCAACAACCCACCAAACCGCCCTGGTCACAGGGGCCGGCCAGCGTATTGGTCGGGCCATCGCGCTGGATCTGGCCCGCCATGGCTGGCGCGTGGCCCTGCACTACCACCACTCACCAGAAGCAGCGCAATCCCTGGCTGAAGAAATCCAGCAGGCTGGGTCGACCGCCGCCCTCCTCGATGCCGATCTCGCCAACGAAGCGGAAACCGCCGAGCTGGTCCCGCGCGCGATCAAAGCGCTGGGGCCTCTTGGCCTGCTGGTTAACAACGCATCGGTTTTCGAACTCGATACGATAGCAACGGCAACACGACAAAGCTGGGACGCCCATATGGAAGTAAACCTGCGCGCCCCCTTTGTCCTTTCCCAGGCCTTCGCAAACGCGCTTCCACCAGAGACCCATGGCAACATCATCAATCTGATCGACCAGCGGGTATGGAATCTGACGCCGCATTTTATCTCTTACACGCTCAGCAAAGCCGGGCTTTGGACCCTCACCCAGACGATGGCGCTGGCCCTGGCCCCGCGCATCCGGGTGAACGCCATCGGCCCTGGGCCAACGCTGCCTTCCCAACGGCAAACCGCCGAACAATTCTCGCACCAGGCGGCGAAAATGCCCCTTGGCCGCGGCACGACACCGGAGGAAATCTGCGCGGCTTTACGTTTTCTGCTTGCAGCCCCCGCCATGACCGGGCAAATGATGGCCCTGGACGGCGGTCAGCATCTTGGCTGGGCACCGCCCCCGAATGAAACCATGCCGTGCGAATAGACCCGACCCAGACGGGTTGGTGTAAAGGTTTAAATCCGTAACAGGGAACAAGCCGAGGATGTCACAACCCGACCTCGTTCGCCCCAGCCCCGCCACCGAAACGGAAAAACCGTTTCGCCGCGTCTTCATTCGCGACTTCATCCTTCCCTGCCAGATCGGGGTGCACCATCACGAGCGCGGGCGCACCCAGCGTGTCCGGGTGAATGTGGACCTTGCCGTTTATGAAAACACCGCCGCGATCAAAGACCGGATCGAAGACGTCGTCTGTTATGAGGCAATTGTCGCCGGTGTCCGAAAAATCGCCGCCGCCGGACATCTCAACCTTGTCGAAACCTTCGCCGAGAAGATTGCCAGTTTCTGCCTGAAGGATGCGCGCACCCAGGAAGCCCGGGTGCGGGTCGAGAAACTCGACGTTTTCGAAGACGTCGCCTGCGTCGGTATCGAGATTACGCGCCAGCGTACAAACCAAGAACGCTAAACAATCCCACAAGAAAACCAAGGTGTTATCCGAACGGGTTGCGATCAGGGTTGCACACAGGCACCCACCGGCGCGCATCTGCCTGGAAATTTTGCCGCCATTTTCAATGCGACCGGCAATCGTAAAAAAAAATTATTTTTTAAATCAGTCTGTTAGACGAATATCGCCGAAAGCACCTTTTCCAGCCGTTCTCCAGAAAAACGGCTTTTTTCCGGCATTTCCAGCCTGTCATCCTCAGCCTTATCCACAGCTTTGGTGTTCATTCCTACTTCCCCTATTCTATACTCTCTCTAAAGCGAGCCGGACCCCATCGAATGAGCGCAAAACCCCGTCAATCGCGGACCGGGCCGAAGAAGACCGCTCCGCCACCATCGGTGCCGTCCTTGGTGCCGCCATCGGTAAAGGCGGGGGTCGAGGCCATCGCCCGCTACCTCCCCACCCTGCCAAAATCTCCGGGCGTCTACCGCATGATCGGCTCGACCGGCAAGGTGCTTTACGTCGGCAAGGCAAAAGCTCTTCGCCGACGCGTCGCCAGCTATTGCATACCCGCACGCCTGTCGCCCCGTCACGCCAAAATGGTGGCGGAGACCGCTTCGATGGAATTCATCACGACCCATACGGAGGCCGAGGCCCTGCTTCTTGAAGCCAACCTGATCAAGAAGCTGAAGCCCCGCTACAACATCCTGCTTCGGGACGATAAATCCTTCCCCTACATTCTTATTCGCGGCGACCATGCCTGGGCGCGCATCATGAAACACCGGGGAGCCCGCAGCCAGAAGGGCGAATATTTTGGGCCCTTTGCGTCCGCCGGGGCGGTAAACCGGACCCTGGCTGCCCTTGAACGGGCCTTCCCGCTTCGCTCCTGTTCGGACGGCATTTTTGCAAACCGGACACGGCCCTGCCTGCAACACCAGATCCGGCGCTGTGCAGCACCTTGCGTGGGACGCATCCCCCACAAAGAATATGAGGCCATCGTTCAGGAAGCCCGCGACTTTCTCGCCGGCCGGTCCCGCAAGGTTCAGGAAAAGCTGGACAAAAAAATGCGCGCGGCAAGCGCCCGGCTCGACTATGAAAGCGCCGCCGTCTACCGCGACCGCATTCAGGCGCTCACCCAGATCCAGGCCCATCAGGATGTTGTTGTCGAAGGCCTTGGCGAAACCGACGTCATCGCCATCCACCAAACGGGCAATGCCTGCTGCATCCAGATTTTTTTCTTCCGCGCCGGGCAGAATTTGGGGAACCGTTCGTACTTCCCCGCCCAGGCAAAACACGAAACGGCCGAAGATGTGCTGGCCGCCTTTCTTGGCCAGTTTTACGACAACAAACCACCGCCGAAGCGCATTCTTCTAAGCCATAAAATTCCGCACATGCCCTTGATGGCCGATGCCCTTTCCTTAAAGGCAGCGCACGGCGTCACCCTTGCCCGCCCCCTGCGCGGGGGAAAACGAAAACTCATCGCCCACGCCCTTGCAAATGCCCGCGAGGCCCTGGACCGACGGCTGGCGGAAAGTGCCGCCCAACGCACGCTTCTCGAAGGCGTGGCCACGGCCTTTGGTCTGGAATCCAGCCCGGAACGGATCGAGGCTTACGACAACAGCCACATCTCGGGCACGAATGCCGTTGGCGCCATGATTGTCGCCGGCCCTGCCGGGTTTCTGAAAAGCGCCTATCGGAAATTCACGATCCGTAGCGCGGGCAAAGGCGGCATCACACCGGGCGACGATTACGGCATGATGCGCGAGATGCTGACCCGACGTTTCAGCCGGGCGCTCAAGGAAGATCCCGCGCGCGAAAGCCTCGCCTGGCCGGACCTGCTGCTGATTGATGGCGGCAGCGGCCATTTGCGTGCCGCCACCGAAACGCTGGCAGATTTGGGATTGAGCGACATTCCCGTCCTCGCCATCGCCAAGGGTCCGGACCGGGACGCCGGGCATGAGCGTTTCTTCCAGCCGGGCAAGCCCCCCTTCCAGCTGAAGCCACGCGACCCGGTGCTCTATTTCCTTGAACGCCTTCGCGACGAAGTCCACCGTTTTGCCATTGGCAGCCATCGCGCGAAACGCTCGAAGGCAATCCGCCAATCCGTGCTGGATGCGATTTCAGGCGTGGGCAGGAAACGCAAGCACGCCCTTCTGCATCATTTTGGCTCGGCCCGCAGCGTCGCCAGCGCCGGCCTGAAGGATCTGGAAAAGGTCGAGGGGATTAACCGGACGGTCGCCAAAAAAATATATGAGCATTTTCATAGCGGCGGCTAGAATGATCGATATTCAAGCCAAGACTGGCCGGGCGCAGCGGATGCCCGCCACCTTCTGGCCCACGACCTTCTGGATAGACGCTCCATGATTCTCAACCTTCCAAACCTTCTGACGCTTTCGCGCATCCTCTCACTGCCCCTGTTTATCGCTGCATTTTATCTGGAAGGGGTGACGGCCCAATGGACCAGCTTTGCGATCTTCGCCCTGGCCAGCATCACAGATTTCTTCGACGGCTATTTGGCGCGCGCCTGGAAACAGCAATCCGGCTTTGGCCGCTTCCTGGATCCGATTGCCGATAAGCTTCTGATCGCCGTCGCCATCGTCATGCTGGTRGCATTTGATCGCATTTCAGGCCTCGCCGTCCTGCCKGCATTGGTYATCCTGTGCCGGGAAATTCTTGTTTCCGGCCTGCGGGAATTTCTCGCCGAAATCCGGGTCAGCGTGCCGGTCAGCTATCTGGCAAAATGGAAAACCGCCATTCAAATGCTGGCCATCGGCTTTCTGCTGCTTGGCGATGTCGTCCCCTTTCTGCCGCTTGGCGAGATCGGCACATTTGGCATCTGGGCAGCAGCCCTGTTGACGCTAATTACCGCCGTCGATTATTTCCAGCACGGGTTGGGGCACCTTCTCAAAGCGCCTGCAACGCCAGCGCCCGCGCCGGATCGGAAAAAGCAGGACCTGAAAGAAGATTCGCGGAAATCAGCCCCGGAGACCTGACATGCCTTTAGAAGATACAAAGCCTCAGGACACATCTTCCGAACAGGTGAAAAGGCAGAAAGTGAAGCGCCCACACACGAATATTTTCGGCATTACCGGCACCAGTGGCAGCGGCAAGACAACCCTGATGACAAAACTTTTGCCGGAATTAAAGGCCCGGGGCCTTTCCGTCTCGACGGTGAAACTTTCGCATCACGACATCTACCTGGATCAACCGGGCAAGGATAGCCACAACCATCGCATGGCAGGCGCGAAGGAAGTCATGCTGGCGTCGCGTAGCCGCTGGACGCTGTTTCACGAACATGAGCCGGGCGGGAAAAGCCCCGACATTCTGACCCTGACCGCACAGATGAAGCCGGTCGATCTTATTCTTGTCGAGGGACGGCGCGCATGCCCCCTTGGCAAGCTTGAAGTCCATCGCCCAGGTGTAAGCCAGGAACTTTTTTGCAAGGAAGACAGCAGCATCGTCGCCGTGGCAAGCGACGGCCCCATTGCCGGGCTTGGCGTTCCCCTGATTGACCTGAACGACATCGCCGCCATCGCCGACTTTGTCATCCAGCGGATGGGGCAAGCCGCATGAGCGAGCTTCGCGACGATTGTTTTAAAGCGGGCGACCGGCGCATACCGATGGAAGAAGCGCTTGGCATTCTAAACGCGCGCCTAAACACCGTAACGGACATTGAAACGGTTCCCTTAAACGCGGCGGCGGGCCGCCTGTTGGCAAAAGACGTCGTCTCCCCCCTTGACGTGCCGCCCCATGATAACGCTGCCGTGGACGGATACGCCGTCTGCTTTGACGACCTTGGCAAAACAGACGAAACCAGCTTGCCCGTCACCGGGCATGTTGCCGCCGGGCACCCTCTGGACCGCGCCGCAAAACGCGGCGAGGCGGTGCGCATTTTTACCGGCGCCCCCATGCCGGAAGGCACCGACACGGTCTTCATGCAGGAGGATTGCACCGTGGACGCAGATTGCGTCCGGCTTCCAGCGGGCATTGCGCGCGGCGCGAACCGGCGCAGGCGCGGTGAAGATATCCGCAAAGGCGACGGCGTGCTTGCCGCCGGGCACCGGCTTCGGCCGCAGGATATCGGGCTTGCTGCCTCCATCGGCCGGACGCAGCTGGACGTGTTTACGCCCCTTCGGGTGGCTGTTTTTTCGACCGGGGACGAAATCCACGAGCCGGGCACGGATTTGCCCGATGGTGGTATTTTCGATGCCAATCGCTATACCCTGATGGCGCTGTTAAACGGAATGGGCTGCGCCGTCACGGATCTTGGCATTCTTCCGGACCGTCTGGAGGCCATTCGCGATGCCTTGAAGGACGCCGCCAGATACCATGATCTTTTGTTTACCTCCGGTGGCGTCTCGGTCGGCGAGGAAGATCACATTCGCACTGCCGTCAACACGATGGGCAAAATTTACTTCTGGCAATTGGCCATCAAACCGGGCCGCCCCATCGCGCTTGGCCAAGTGGGACATGTGCCCTTCATCGGCCTGCCCGGGAACCCGGTTGCCGCCATCGTCACCTTCCTGCGTTTTGCCAGACCGGCGATCCTGCGTCTGGCGGGCGCAAAAAACACGGAGCCGCTTATCACCCGAGTGAAGGCTGGCTTCGCGATGAAAAAGAAGGCCGGACGATGCGAATGGCTGCGCTGTCGATTGACCCGCGATGCCAAGGGCGCACTTGTCGCCAAGGTGTTTCCGCGCGAAGGTTCGGGAATTCTGTCTTCGATGGTCTGGTCGGATGGTCTGGTCGAACTTCCCGAAGCGCTGACCAATGTCGAGGAAGGCATGGACATTGAATTTCTGTCCTATGCCGAGGTGATGCCATGAAGCGAGGTGATACCATGAAAATTGTCTATTTCGCCTGGCTGCGGGAAAAAGTGGGCCTGGCCGAAGAAGAGGTGACGCCGCCGGAAAACGTGCGCGACATCGACGCCCTGCTGGAATGGCTGAAGGGGCGAAGCGACGGCCATGGTGCCGCCCTCGCCGACCTTAGAATGGTGCGCGTTGCCATCAATCAGAGTTACGCCGCCGGCAACCACCCGGTCGGCCCGAAGGATGAAGTCGCGCTTTTCCCACCGGTCACCGGAGGCTAGGCAATGATCCGCGTGCAGCGGCAACGCTTTGACGTCAACGTCGAGATCGAAAAACTGACGGCCGGAAATCCGAAAATCGGTGGCGTGGCCACCTTCATCGGCTTCGTCCGCAACGAAAGCCAGGGCGAGGCGGTGACGGCCATGACCCTCGAACATTATCCCGGCATGACCAAAAAGACGCTTGAGAAAATCGAAGCGGAAGCCAACCGCCGCTGGCCCCTGGAGGGCAGCCTGATTGTCCACCGTTACGGGAAGCTTGAACTTGGTGAGGCGATCGTGCTGGTGGCAACGGCGTCGGCCCACCGCCAGGCGGCGTTCGAAAGCTGCCAGTTTCTGATGGACTGGCTAAAGACCCAGGCACCCTTCTGGAAACAGGAGGAAACGGTGGCGGGCAAACGCTGGGTCGAGGCGTGCAATACGGACACAGCTGCGGCGAAAAACTGGAAAAAGAAAGACCCGTAATCTTCCTCTTAGAAGACGGCTAATCAGTGCCGTTGCGCACAAGACGGTCGTAATCTTCCATCAAATTGCGGGTCATCTCGCCCACGGAAAAGCGAAACTCGCCAATCTCGCGGATCGGCGTGACCTCGGCCGCCGTGCCGGTGAGAAAGGCCTCTTCGAAGGTCGCCATTTCTTCCGGCTGGATGGCCCGCTCAACGGTCACAATGTTGCGCTGACGCGCCAGCTCAATAACCGTTCGCCGCGTAATACCGTTCAGGAAACAATCCGGCGATGGCGTATGAAGCACGCCGTCCTTGATGAAGAAAATGTTTGCCCCCGTCGCTTCCGCAACCCGCCCCCGCCAATCAAGCATAAGCGCGTCGTCATAGCCTTCCTGCTCGGCGTTGTGCTTTGAAAGCGTACAAATCATGTAAAGGCCGGTAGCCTTTGTCTGGGTCGGTGCCGTGTTCGGCGCTGGACGGGCCCATTCTGAAATTTTCAGCCGCAAGCCTTTGAGGCGCGCCTCCTTCGAAAAATAGGACGGCCAGGGCCAGGCGGCGACGGCAACGTGGATCTTGGTTTCCTGGGCGGCAACGCCCATCATCTCGCTTCCCCGCCAGGCGACCGGACGAATATAGCCGTCCGAAATTTCAAGCGCTTCGATCACCTCGCGGCAGGCGGCATCGATGGCGTCAATTGTATAGGGAAGGTCGAAACCAAGGGTTCTGCCGGAAGCGAACAGCCGCTCCGTATGCTCCGTCAATTTGAAGATATGGCCGCCATAGGCACGTTCGCCTTCAAACACGCAGCTCGCATAATGCAGGCCATGGCTGAGCACATGAAGCTGCGCCTCGCGCCATGGAACCATGGAACCATCGTACCAAATGACCCCATCGCGATCATCGAAGGGCAACACCGACATCGGCAGCGTACTTTCCTGGAAAAACCCTTAGAAATCCCTCGTCCCACGGAAAAGGGTATTGATCCGAGTAACATTCCCGTCCATATATGTCAACATGACTGACGTAAAATCCGGCGTGAACCCACTGTTTCTGCGCGAAGAGGAGCTGCGCCAGGGCATGGAGCTTTTGTTCTACGCCTACCGTGATTTTACGGCCGAACCCGACGCAATCCTTGCAAAAAACAAACTTGGCCGGGCCCATCACCGGGTTATTTATTTCGTCGGACGCTATCCCATGATCAGCGTCAGCGAGCTGCTGGACATTCTTCGCATCACGAAGCAAAGCCTGTCGCGCGTCCTCAGCGAACTTGTTCGCCAGGGCTTCATCACCCCACAACCCGGACAGCGGGACCGTCGCCAACGCTTGCTACAACTCACCACAAAAGGGGCCGAGCTTGAACGCAAGCTCTCTGAATCCCAGCGCCGGCGCGTCGCGCGTGCCTATCGCGCCGCCGGTGCCGAGGCCGTCGAGGGATACCGCAAGGTTCTCGCCGGCATCATCGACGAGGAAACCAAGACAAAACCCCGACGCAACCGCAACCCCGGAACCTGACCCCCGCCATCGGCCTGGCTGCGCTATACTCCCCCCATGACAATGGACTGCACGCATATTCTGGTTGTCGATGACGACACACGACTGCGCGACCTGTTGAAAAAATACCTCTCGGAAAATGGCTTTCGGGTAACGACGGCGCAGGATGCCAAAGACGCACGCGACAAGCTTCAAAGCCTGGCGTTCGATCTGATCGTGCTCGACGTCATGATGCCGGGCGAAAGCGGCATTGATTTCACCCATGCGCTTCGTCAAGACAGCAACATCCCCATTCTGCTTTTAACGGCAATGGGGGAAGCGAACGACCGCATCAAAGGGCTGGAGGTCGGCGCCGACGACTATTTGCCAAAACCGTTTGAGCCGAGGGAACTCGTGCTGCGCATTCAAACCATCCTTCGCCGGTCGCAAGTGGACGGAGACGTGGTGACGGAAATTTTCCTTGGGGATTTTTCCTTCAACCTTGCGCGCGAGGAATTGCGAAAAAATGGCGAGTTGGTGCGCCTGACAAGCACCGAGGCGCGCCTGCTTTCCGTCCTGGCACAAAACCCAGGAAGAGCCCTAAGCCGGGAAGAGCTTGTCGAAAAAAGCTGCGTTGACGGAGGGACCCGCACTGTCGATGTACAGGTGACGCGGCTTCGCCGTAAAATCGAACCGGACCCAAAACTGCCCCGCTATCTGCAAACCATTCGCGGACAGGGCTATGTGTTGTGGCCGGACCGCTAGGACAAGATTGCTAGGACAGAGGGATGATTAAACGCTTCCTGCCGCAAACGCTTCTCGGGCGTTCCCTGATGATCATCGTGATGCCGCTGATCCTGCTGCAGGTCGTCTCAGCCTATATTTTCTACGAACGCCACTGGTATACCATCACCCGCCACCTTGCCAGCAGCCTGGCCGGCGAGATCGGCGTCATCATCCATTTGATGGAAACCGGCGCGGCCTTGCCGCCGCAAAAAGCGCGTCTTGATCCGGTCCTGAAACTGCTCGAAATTCGCACCGAATTACGAAAAGGCGAAACGCTTCCTGCGGCGCTGCCAGACCCGTTTTTCAGCTCTCTCGACGTGACGCTTCGGCGTGAGCTTGCGGTACATCTTCCGTATCCCTTTCAGATCGACACGCAAAGCTACGACCGGGAAGTCCTGATAAATGTGAAGATGCCGGAAGGCGTGTTGCGCATTGTTGTGTCACGCAAGCGATTGTTCAGTTCAACCACCTATATCTTCATCCTGTGGATGGTCGGGGTTTCCCTTGTCCTGTTTGCAATCGCAACCCTTTTCATGCGCAACCAGGTGCGTCCGCTTCGCCGTCTTGCTATTTCCGCCGACCGCTTCGGGCGGGGGCTCGACGTGCCCGATTTCAAGCAGGCGGGGGCGCTGGAAGTGCGTCAGGCCGCCAGCGCCTTCACCCTCATGCGGGAACGAATCCAGCGCCAGATTTCCCAGCGGACGGAGATGCTGGCCGGCGTTTCCCATGATCTGAGAACGCCGCTGACGCGGATCAAATTGCAACTGGCCCTCATGACGGACCATCCGGACATCGCCAATATCCAAACCGACATCAACGACATGGAAACCATGCTGGAAGGCTACCTTGCTTTTGCCCGTGGCGAGGGCGGCGAAAACGCCGTGGCGGTCAATCTTGGCGCCTTGCTTGACGAGGTTGTGGCGAGCGCGCGCCGGGAGGGGGCCGCGATTGATCTGCACGTCGAAGGCGACATGGTCTTGCCGTTGCGGCGCGACGCGTTCAAGCGCGCCCTTGTCAATCTTCTCTCCAACAGCCAGCGCCATGCCGAGCATATTTCCGTTCGCGCAGGCAGACGCAACGATGGCGTCGTCATTACGATTGATGACGATGGCCCCGGCATCCCCCCCGACAAACGCGAAGAAGTCTTTCGCCCTTTTTACCGACTGGACACGTCGCGCAATCGCGAGACCGGCGGCGTTGGGCTTGGGCTGGCCATCAGCCGCGATGTCATCCGTGGACATGGTGGCAATATTGCGCTCGACGCCTCCCCCCTCGGCGGCTTGCGCGTACGGATCCGGCTGCCGCTCTAGCCGCGTCGCGCAAAAAAAAGCCGCCGGAAAACCGGCGGCTTTTTCAACAACGGCCTGACAAGGCTAGCCTGACAAGGCCAGCCTGACTTGGAGAGACGAGGCCGACTACTTGGCCGCCTTCGCTGGGGCCTTGCCATTTGCTTTCGCCTTGCCGTTTTGCTGCGCGGCGTTGCGAAATTCATCGAGGCCTTCTGTAAAACGCTGCTCGACAACCTCAAAGATTGCGGTTGCAGATTTCGTCGCAAGATCCGTAAGCGTGCCGGTATCCGCAACCGTCTCTTCGAAAAGCGACCCGGCCAGATCGGCCTGCTTCGTTGCCGCCTCTTCCGGCGTCTTGGAACCCGCAATCGCTTCCGTGCCTTTCGTGTAGGATTCGATGCGGTCCTTCGCAATTTCGCTCTGACGCGTCGTCAGGGACTGGAAGCCTTCAAAGACCAGCCGGCTCACTGCCGTCGCCACTTCCAGATTCTTGCGCTGAATTTCAGCCAAGGCATCGGTGTTCACCTGCGGCACAGCAAAACCTTTAAAAAGTTTTGTCATCTCTTCGTTCAAAAAGGGATTGAATTTATCCATGGGTTTTATCCTCTGTGGGTTTTATTCTCAGTTTCTTTCCAGAAGGCTGCGGCAAATGGCCTGCAACCCCGTTCACGTCCTTTAATCTTGCAACACAACATAATAATGTTGCAACGCACAATATGAATGGCAATATCGTCTGGGGAACCTGTGCCGTCAAGCATTTTTTTTGCAGTGCACAATAAATTAGGGCGCTGACGCCGATGATGGCGCAAAATAACGGCAGAAAATAGCTGATTATTGAATGATGCATCGCCGCATATAAATGGCAATCAGCCGCCGAGATCCCGGGAGCGGACCGTTGCCGCCGCGACCGCGCGATCCAGAAGCGCCTGCAACCCGCCCGCCGCCATCAGCACGTCCAGGGCCGCCGCAGTCGTGCCACCGGGGCTGGTGACGTTTTGGCGAAGGACATCGGGCGCGTCGTCCGAGCGCTGCAACAAGGCACCGCTGCCGCTGAGCGTCGCGCGCGCAAGCCGCCATGCCAGATCGGCCGGCAACCCGGCCTTGATCCCTGCCTTTGCCAGACATTCCGCAAACAGAAAGACATAAGCCGGGCCGCTGCCGGAAACCGCCGTCACGGCATCCAGCAACGCTTCGTCCTCGACCCAGTCCATATCACCGACCGCCTCAAGCAATGTCTGGCAAAGGGCACGCTGGGCGTGCGTGACGGAAGCGTTCGCACAGGCGACCGACATGCCCTGGCCAATGGCCGCCGGCGTGTTCGGCATGGCGCGCACGATGGCCGCCGGCCCCAGTTTTTCCTCGAAAAGGGCGATGCGTTTGCCAGCTATAATGGAAAGAAAAACGGTGTCGGGCCCGACAAAGCGGCGACAGTCAGAAAGGACCGTTTCGATCGCCTGAGGCTTGACGGCCACAACGACAACCGCCGGCCGCAAGCTGTCTTCCAAGGTTCCAATTGAAGAAAGGACGCGAAGCCCGCCGCCATAACGAGCCTCAAGGGCCTTGGGCATTGGCTCAACAACGATGACCTGTTCGCGCGCCAGGCCGCCTTCGAGCAAGCCGCCCAGCATGGCGCCGCCCATCTTTCCACAGCCAATGAGAAGAACGGATCCTTCCACCTTATCCCACCCTACGCCGGGCAGAGCCTAGGCTTCCCCGACCGTATCGAGCATGGCGAGGCGCAGGGCCTCCTCCGGTCCTTTGTCGCCCCAAAGCACAAATTGCAACGCCGGATAGAAGCGGTCGCACTCAACCAACGCCGTCTCCACCAAATCTTCGATCTGTTCCGAGCTTGCGCCATGGACGCCACGAAGCGGGAGCGTATGACGAAACATCGGCAGGCCATCCTCCGACCACATGTCGAAATGGCCAAGCCACAGCCGTTCGTTTGCCGAGGCCAGAAGTTCGGCGACCGGTGGCCGTTTTAACGCCGGCACGCGCAGATCCATTGCACAGGAGAAATGCAACGCATCCGCCTCCTTGCGCCAGGCAAAATAAAGATTGAAATTGCACCACCGCCCGGGCGCATCGGCGGAAAGCTCTTCCCTGCTTGCCCGCTTGAACAGCAGGTCCTGGCGAATGAAGAGTTCTTCGACGAGATCGAGCGGATTCGAGGGCCGATGCAGAATCGACGTGGAAACCATGGTCATCGCAGACGTTCCCCAAACGAGTAGCGGGCCCATAAGGACACGAGATATAGCGTCATACCGCGTGGTAGCACACCATACCGGCTAAACTGCCAGAATGTCGTCCATGGCGCAAGGCAGGAGTGACCACCGCCCCCGGGGGACCACCGCCGCACGATCACGGGGGATGGGGCGGGTTATACCTTCTTCTTTTGGGGCTTGGCTTTCGCTTTTGGCTTCGCTTTGTCAGATGCCCCTTCAAGGGCAAGGACACGTTTTTCCAGGGCGGCCTGTTCGCTTCGCGCACGCGCCGCCATCGCCTTTACCGCCTCGAACTCCTCACGGGGAACCAGGTTCTGGTCGGCCAACAGACGGTCGATCTGCTGACGCACCAGATCGCGTATTTCCTGTTTGAACGCACCAAGCGCGCCCAGAGCCCCGCCGGCAACACGGGCAAGATCGTCAAAAGAACGGTTTTTAAAACTCATGGCCGCCACCCTCGCGTTGAAGGGCGGCATTATGTGGGGTCGCGCCAAAGCTGGCAACCATTTCGCCTCGGTTGCGGCGGCCCGGCCCGGCCCCTATAAGGGGGGCGGGAGATTAGGAAAAAACCACATGATTTTGGTGACCGGCGGCGCTGGTTTTATCGGCTCGAATCTGTTGGCTGGCCTTGAGGCCTGCGGTCAGAAAGCATTGGCCGTCTGCGACCGCCTGAACGATGGCGAAAAATGGCAAAACCTTGCCAAGCGCGACCATCTCGAGACCGTGCACCCGGAAGATCTTTTCACTTTCCTTGAGAGCCACCGTGGCAACATCGAGGCAATTTTCCATCTCGGCGCCATTTCCGATACGACCGTGCTGGACAAAGAACGCCTTCTGGAGACAAATTTTCGGCTCTCCGTCGCCTTATGGGAGCACTGCATCAAGGAAGGCATCCGCTTCTTTTACGCCTCGTCCGCCGCCACGTACGGCGACGGATCGCAAGGCTTTGACGACGACGGATCCCCAGAGGCGCTGGCCAAATTGCAGCCGCTTAACCCGTATGGGTGGAGCAAGCACCTCTTCGATCAACATGTCGCGAAGATCACACACGCGCGCGGCCCCACGCCACCGCAATGGGCAGGGCTTAAATTCTTCAACGTCTATGGGCCGAACGAGGGCCACAAGGGGGCACAGAAAAGCGTCATCGCCCAGATTTTCCCCGATGCGAAAGCCGGGCGGCCGGTGCGGCTTTTCCGGTCCCACAACCCGGACTATGGCGATGGCGGCCAGCTTCGGGATTTTATCTGGGTCGGCGACAGCGTGGCCGTCATGTTGTGGCTGTACGACCATCCGGAAACCAACGGCCTTTTCAACCTTGGTTCCGGCAAGGCCCGAAGTTTTCTCGACCTTGCCCATGCCATCTTTCAGGCCCTTAATATGGAACCGAATATCAAATTTATCGACACGCCGGAAGCGATCCGCGCGCGCTACCAATATTTCACCCAGGCCGAAATGTCGCGCCTTCGCCAGGCCGGATGCGATCTTCCCTTTTGCTCCCTTGAAGAAGGGGTCGCCCGTTACGTCCGCGACTATCTCAACACCGCAGACCCCTATATCTAACGCCAACGCCTGAACGGATTGCCCCATGCTGTTCGCCCTTCCCTTTCCCGCCATCGACCCCGTCCTTGTTGAATTTGGCCCCTTTGCGATTCGCTGGTATGCGCTTGCCTATGTGACGGGCCTGCTTCTGGGGTGGCAGTATTTGCGCGCCCTGGCGGCACAGGCGCCGATGACGATGACCCGCGTACAAGCCGACGATCTGCTGCTTTGGGCCACCCTCGGCGTCCTTCTCGGCGGCCGCCTCGGCTATGTCCTGATTTACAATCCCGGCTTTTATCTGAGCCATCCGATGGAAATTCTGGCCGTCTGGCGGGGCGGCATGGCGTTCCACGGCGGCCTGGCCGGCGTTTTTCTGGCCGTCGCCATTTTCTGCTGGCGGCAAAAGCTTTCCTTCCTTGCCGTTAGCGATCTGGTTGCCTGCGCAGCCCCCATCGGACTGCTTCTGGGACGCACGGCCAATTTTATCAATGGCGAGCTTTATGGCCGGGCAACGGATTTGCCATGGGGCGTCGTTTTTCCAAATGGCGGCCCGCAGCCGCGCCACCCAAGCCAGCTTTACGAGGCATTTTTTGAGGGCGCGCTGCTGTTTCTTATTCTTTATGGCGTCATGCGTTTTACACAGGCGCGCAAGCGGCCCGGGCTTCTTGGTGGCCTCTTTCTCTGTGGCTATGGCCTGGCGCGTTTCGGTGTCGAGTTTTTTCGCCAGCCGGACCTGCAGATCGGTTTCATCGGACCGGGCCTTACCATGGGCCAACTGCTTTCCCTCCCCGTCCTTCTCGCCGGGCTTGGCCTGATCTTTCTGGCATGGAAAAAACCGTCCGCCTGAACGCCCTTGCGCAGCTTCTTTGCCGACGCATCGAACGCGGCGGCCCCATCTCGCTTGCCGAATACATGACCCTGGCCTTAAGCCATCGCGAACATGGCTATTACCAGCACCGCGATCCTTTCGGCACGTCCGGTGATTTCATCACCGCACCGGAAATCAGCCAGGTCTTTGGCGAGCTTCTTGGCGGCTGGTGCGCAGTGTTGTGGGAAGCCATGGGGTCGCCACCGACCCTGCGCCTGATCGAAGCCGGGCCGGGCCGGGGCACCTTGATGCAGGACGCCCTTCGCGTCGCCTGTCGCAACCCCGGTTTTCAAAAGGCCCTGCGCCTGCACCTGGTCGAAACCAGCGCGGCCTTGCGCGACATTCAGGCGCGCGCCCTGGCAGCGTTTCAGCCGGTTTTTCACGACCATCTCGACGACGTGCCAGAAGGCCCGACCTTGCTGCTGGCAAATGAATTTTTTGATGCCCTGCCCATCCGCCAATATGAACGGACGGTCGACGGCTGGCGGGAACGACTGGTGACGGTTTTGCCGGTGACGGTTTCGCCGTCGCCGGGCGGTTTTTGTTTTACCCTTGCCGACACCGTGACCCTGCCGCAGCAAATTCCGGCTCAAATCCGCGATGCCCCGACAGGAAGCATCGTCGAGATTTCCCTACCCGCCCTTTCCCTCGCCCAAGGCCTTGGCGAACGCGTGCGCCGCTGCGGCGGCGCGGCCCTTGTCCTCGATTACGGACCCCCGGTTACAAAGTCTGGTGAAAGTTTTCAATCCGTTCGCGGCCATCGCTTCCACGACCCCTTTGCGAACCCCGGTGAAGCGGATTTAACCGCCCATGTCGATTTCCAATCCCTTGGCGAGGCGGCGCGCGCAAGCGGCGCGCGCGTGCCGGCTTGCTTGCCCCAGGGCGTCTTTCTCGAACGCCTTGGGATCGGCCCGCGCGCCGAACAGCTTGCGCAATCGGCAGACGCAACCACGGCGGCAGCAATCCATGCCGCCTGCCACCGCTTGATCGACCCTAAGGAAATGGGCACCCTCTTTCAGGTGCTGGTGATCGCCCATCCCGATCTGGTTGCCATTGCCGGTTTTGACGCAGCCTCAGATTCTGACGCAAAGGGATAGCGGCCCATGCTGACCCATCCTTCTTTCCAAGGCTTGGCGCGAATTGCCCATGGCTTTTTCACCCGAGAAGGCGGGACCAGCGAGGGGATTTATGCGTCGTTAAATTGCGGCCCCGGATCAAACGACACGCCGTCCCATGTGGCCGAAAACCGCCGCCGCACGATGGACCGGCTTGGGCTGCCCAGGGACGGCCTGGTAACGGCAAGCCAGGTGCATGGCACCCATGTCCATTTCGTAACCGGGCCATTCAACCCGGCGAGGCCGATTGAGGCGGACGGCCTGGTGACAAAAACCACCGGGCTTGCCATCGGCATCCTGACGGCGGATTGCGCGCCCGTGCTTCTGGCAGACCCGGACCGGGGCATTGTCGGCGCTGCCCATGCCGGGTGGCGGGGGGCAAAAACAGGCGTGCTTGAAGCCGTCCTCGCCGAGATGGTTGGCCAGGGCGCAAGGCTGGCCCACATTCAGGCCGTCATCGGCCCTTGCATCGGCCAGCAATCCTATGAAGTCGCGCCCGGCTTTCCAGACCCGTTTCTGGCCGAAGACCCCGACAACGCGCGGTTCTTCCAGGGGACGCCTGCGGGCCGCTTTCGCTTTGACCTTGGTGCCTATGTCGAAGCCAGGCTTCGCGGCGCGGGCGTCATAAAACCGACCCGCATCGACGCCGACACCTATTGCGAACCCGCCCGCTTTTTTAGCTATCGCCGCGCGACCCACAAGGGCGAACCCGATTATGGGCGCGTTCTTTCCGCCATTGCGATCCAAAACGGGGCCTAGCCAATGCCGTATTTTTTACAGTTTTTTTCCTTTCTTGGGATTGCTCTTTTTCTGGGACTCCTTGCAAGCTGTGTTGCCTGAATTGCGACGGAACGGACTCCTAAGATCGCTTTATACGGGGCTTGGCCTGGGTGTTGGCCTTTGCCTGCTGGCCGCCTGCGGCCCCTTGTCCCAGCCTTTTGCACCGGGGACACGCTCCAGCACGGAGAAGACATTCCTGCTGCCGCCCCAGGGGCCGGGCCTGTGGATGGGGAATTTTAAAGGCCTGCCAGAAGCCCAGGCGGTCCGGGTGGCGGGCACCGTTCTGGCAACGCTACACGCCGAAGGCATCCCGGCAAGTGCCGCCAACCGCAACGAAGCGAGCCTCCTTCTTAACGGCGAGGCAACGGCAACACCGACGGCCCGGGGGCTTCGCATGGACTTTGACTGGACGCTCCGCACAGCGGATGGCGAGATTGGCCATGTCCATGAAAGCAAGACCCTGCCCGAAGCTGATTGGGAACGCGACCCCCGCCATCTCGATCGCCTGGCGGTGGCCGCGGCCCACAAAATCGCCCGGCTTGCCCGGGGCAACGCCCCCCTGTCATCGGCCCTCAACCCGGCATCGGAAGCCATCGCCATCTGGCCCATCACCGGCGCGCCGGGCGACGGGCAACGCGCGCTGTTCTTTGCCCTACGCTCGGCAATGGCGCGCGCCGGCATTCCCCAGGTGGGCGAAAATCAGGAGCCGGGCCTGGTCCTGCTTGGCGATATCCACATAGGCGACGGCGACGTGAAAGCGGGGCAGCAATCGGTCGAGATTGCCTGGTCGCTAATCCGCCCGGATGGCAAGGCCGTCGGCGCCTTCACCCAGAAAAACACCATCCCCGCCGGGGGGATGGATGCGGCCTGGGGCCGCCTTGCCCCCGCCATCGCCGCCGGCACCGTGGAAGGCATCCACGCCCTTATCGAAGCAATGCGCCGCGAAAACGGGTCGAAACCCCTCTGACACTCCCCATTGAGAGGCCACAAACCGGCCCCTTTCGTCATTTACAAGCCCGGGGCCGCGCTGTTACATTCCGCCCGCATTCCGCCTCAAGGGGCAGAAATGGGCCAGAAGACGTAAGCGTCGGCGCCGGGCCCGTGCGACGCACGAGGAATTCCGCATGAAAGTCCTTAATTGCAACGCCAATCGGCCACTTGCCGAAGCAATTTCGGCGTGGCTTAAACTGCCACTGGCCAATGCCGAAATTCGGCGTTTTGCCGACAATGAGGTTTTTGTCGAAGTTCACGAGAACGTTCGCGGCGAAGATGTTTTTGCCATTCAGCCGACGTCCTATCCGGCAAATGACAATTTGATGGAGCTTTTGGTTGCCATCGACGCCCTTCGCCGTGGCTCGGCCAAGCGGATCACCGCCGTCATTCCATATTTTGGGTATGCCCGTCAGGATCGCAAGACCGGGCCGCGCACGCCGATCTCGGCAAAGCTGGTCGCCAACCTCATCGGCATTGCCGGTGCAAACCGGGTGCTGACCCTTGACCTTCACGCGGCGCAGATCCAAGGGTTCTTCGACATTCCCGTCGACAATCTTTTTTCCGCACCGGTCTTTACCCGCGACATCCGCAAAGAATACAACGGCAAAGACCTGACCATCGTTTCACCGGATGTCGGCGGCGTCTTGCGCGCACGCGCCATTGCGCGCCGCATCGACGCCGACCTTGCCATCATCGACAAGCGGCGCGAACGGGCCGGCATTTCCGAAGTCATGAACGTCATCGGCACCGTCAAGAACAAGCATTGCCTTCTGATCGACGACATCGTTGATTCAGCCGGCACGCTCTGCAACGCCGCCACCGCCCTTCTAAAAGTGGGTGCCCTTTCGGTTTCCGCCTATGCCACCCATGGTGTACTTTCCGGCGAAGCAGCCGCGCGGGTCGAAGCGTCGCCCCTTGAAACCCTTGTGATTACCGACAGCATCCAGGCGACGGAAGCCGTCACCAATGCCAAGACGATCCGCCAGATATCCATTGCACCGCTGCTGGCCGAAGCCATGTTACGAATCAGTGAGGAGAGTTCCGTTTCCTACCTATTCGATTAGGAAGGAAGCTTGCAGCGCGGCACCCCTGGAGGCCGGCTTTTCAAGAGCGGAACGGACGTAGAAGAAGGAGAGTTTTTATGAGCGATATTATAACGTTTACTGCGGAAGTCCGCGAACGGGCCGGAAAGGGGGCCGCCCGTGCCGATCGTCGTGCAGGACGTGTGCCTGCCGTGATCTATGGCAACAAGGAAGACCCAATTTCCATTACGCTTTCCCCCCGCGATCTGAATAGAGAGCTGCGTCAGCCCGGATTCTTCACGCGTCTTTTCGACGTGAAGACAGGCGACAAAAGCCATCGCGTGTTGCCGCGCGACGTGCAGTTGCATCCCCTGACCGATGTGCCGCTTCACGTTGATTTCATGCGCGTTTCCGAAAACACGACGATCACCGTCGCGGTCCCGGTTGTCTTCAGGAACGAAGAACTCTCGCCCGGACTGAAGCGCGGTGGCGTCCTGAACATCGTTCGCCATGAAATTGACCTTATCTGCCGGGCAACCCATATTCCCAACGTGCTTACGGCCGATCTGGAAGGGCTTGAAGTTGGCGATTCCATTCACATCAGCCACATTCCCCTGCCCGATGACGTGCGCACGGTGATCACCGACCGCGATTTCACAATTGCTGCGGTCGCGGCACCTTCCGCGCTTAAATCCGCCGGTGAAGAAGCCGAGGAAGCGGCCGCCGCTGAAGAAGCTGCAGCCGAAGCCGAGGGCGAAGCCGAGGGCGGCGAGAAGAAGGACGACGGCGCCGCCAAGTCCGAATAGGCGGCGCGTTATGTTGCTTTTGGTTGGCCTTGGAAATCCCGGTCCGGAATATGCCGGCAACCGTCACAACGCCGGTCGCATGGCCGTCGATGCGATCGCGCGCCGGCATCATTTCGGGCCGTTCCGAAAGCGTTTTTCCGGCCTTGCTGCCGAAGGCACCCTGGACGGCGAAAAGACGATTGCCCTGAAGCCGGAAACCTTCATGAACGATTCCGGAAAAGCCCTTGCCGCAACCGTCCGCTTTTACAAACTTGAGCCCAAGGATGTGCTGGTGGTTCACGACGACATTGACCTTGCCCCCGGCAAAATGCGGATCAAGTCCGGCGGTGGCCATGGCGGCCACAACGGCCTTCGCAGCATTGACCAGCATATCGGGGTGGACTATCGGCGGCTTCGTATCGGCGTCGCCCATCCCGGTGACCGGGACCCCGGTGACCGGAACCGGGTTGCCAATTATGTGCTTGCCGATTTTTCAAAGGGGGAAAAGCTCTGGCTGGCACCCTTGCTTGACGCCATCGCCGAACATGCCGGGCTTCTTGTCCGCGACGACGCCCGTTTTCTAAACAGCGTCGCCCAGACCCTGGCCCCGCCAAAATCAAAAAAGCCATCCAGCGAGGCCCCCAGTGGGATTTAAATGTGGCATCGTCGGCCTTCCAAACATCGGAAAGTCCACGTTATTCAACGCCCTTAGCGCAACCGCCGCGGCCCAGGTCGCCAATTACCCCTTCTGCACGATCGAGCCGAATGTCGGGCGCGTCGCCGTGCCGGACCCGCGCCTGAACGATGCCGCCGCCCTGGCAAAATCCGCCAAAATCCTGTCGACCCATCTGGAATTTGTCGACATCGCGGGCCTGGTGCGCGGCGCCAGCAAGGGCGAAGGCCTCGGCAATCAGTTTCTTGCCAATATCCGCGAAGTGGACGCCATCCTGCATGTGATTCGCTGTTTCGAATCCGGCGATGTCACCCATGTCGAAGACAGCATCGACCCGGTTCGCGATGCCGAGACGGTCGAGACGGAATTGATGCTGGCCGACCTTGAAAGCCTGGAACGGCGGACGGTCGCGCTTGGGAAAAAATTGCGCGGCGGCGACCAGGCAGCCCGCGAAGAGCTGGATTTGATGGAACGCACCCTGGCCGTCCTGCAACAGGGAAACCCGGCCTCAACGACGTCCATTGAACCCGACGAAGAAGGCCTTCTTAAAAAGCTACAGCTTCTTACGACGAAGCCTGTCCTTTACATCGCCAATGTCGAAGAAGCCGCCGCCGCAAGCGGCAATGCCCATTCCAGAGCGCTGGAGACTTACGCAAAAGAACACGGCGCGCCTTGCGTGGTTATTTCCGCCGCCATCGAAGCCGAAATTTCCGTCCTTGAAAGTGAAGAAGATCGCGCCGAATTTCTCGCCGCCATTGACCTTGAGGAAACTGGCCTCGCGCGCGTCATTCGGGCAGGCTATGAAATGCTCGGCCTGCTCACCTTTTTCACGGTCGGCCCCAAAGAGGCGCGCGCCTGGACCATCGAAAAGGGCCTGACCGCGCCACTGGCCGCCGGCGTGATCCATACAGATTTCACACGCGGCTTCATTGCGGCGGAAACGATTGCGTATGACGATTACATCGCATGCAAAGGCGAAACAGGCGCGAAGGAAGCCGGAAAGATGCGCCTTGAAGGCCGCGACTATGTGGTTCAGGACGGCGACGTCCTGCATTTCCGCTTCAACGTTTAGGACGGGCCCCTAGGCGTCACTCTCGCCAGTCGCATCGGCCGCCGCACCATAGGTGGCACCGTAGGTGCGAAACTTTTCAAGCACCGTCGCCATTTCGGCATCCGAAAGGATCAGCACCGTCGATATAGCGCCATAAGCGTGCAGATCGGCTGCGCGAGCCTTTTCTTCCGTGGCAATATAGCGATCAGAATAGCGATGGTAGGTAAGGGCCGAGCCTTGGGCAACCAGGCCCCCAGCAATATCCCCCGACGCACCGATTAAGCAGGTCGCCAAAATTCGCCCATACCTGTCTTTCCCTTCAGCCCGGCAGGAGAGGTCTTCGAGGGCATCGGAAATCATGTCTTGCAGAATCTTCTTAGCCAGTGCCCCCCACGGTTTCTGGCTAAGTTCAGGGGCGTCGATGCCGATTAAACGAACGGTGGGGCCATCAGAAAAGCTGAGCGTGCCCCCGTCAATTACCCGAACCTTGCCGGTAATTTCCGCCGCTACGACCGGCAGGGATAATATTGCTGCATGGCAAGCAGCACAGAGACCCGAGCAGAGTTGTCCCAATCCTTTTGATTGTTGGCTGCCCATCGGAGATAAACCAGTTTTAGCTGTTCTGGTGCGAGGCCCTCTTTTGGCGCGCAAAAGATGCGGTTTTTATCTACTGCTGGGAGCAAAGCATTTAAGTCATTGAACCCGCCCAAGTAGCCTTCGCAATACCTTATGCTTGCCCGATCACCCGCAATGCAGGCATTGGCTAACTCTCCCGTCGTGTAGGCAAACGCTGGTGATGGCAGATGAATTACCCCCAGAACCAGGAGAATTTTTAGAAAGTTCGCGTTCATTATGGTCCCCCTTGCGAGTTTTCGCAGTTTTAGGACAAGTACTTGAGGACTTTCACGACGTTATAGATGCCATAAAGCGTAACGAGTTACATTCCATGTATAGCCATTACTTCGTTTCACGCGGTGAATGGTTCGTCGCCAATCGTCGCCGCACCGTACGTGCGAAATTTTTCAAGCACCGTCGCCATCTCGACATCTGAAAGAAGGACCGGCTCGCCGATGGCCAGCGCCTGGGCATATTGTTCAGAAAGCGCTTCGACCTCGACGGCCAAGGCCAAGGCACTGGAAAGACTTCCCCCAAGGGAAATCATCCCGTGATTGGCAAGCAGGCAGGCGCGGCGGTCTGCCAACGCCGCCAGGGCATGATCGGAAAGTTCCTGACTGCCGAAGGTCGCGTAAGGGGCGCAACGGATGGACGCGCCGCCCGCCATCGCCACCATGTAATGAAAGGCCGGAATGTCGCGGCCAAGACAGGCCAGCGCCGTCGAAAAAATCGGATGCGCGTGCAGGACAACATTTGTTTCCGGGCGCGCCGCCAGAATGTCCCGGTGAAAGCGCCACTCGGAAGACGCTTCGTGCGGCCCATGCGCGCACCCGTCAAAATCCATCAAGACCAGATCACCCGGCCCCATGTCGGCGGGATCGATGCCCGATGGCGTCATCAAAAATTGTTCCCCGCAACGCGCGCTTACATTCCCCGAACGGCCGCGATTAAGGCCCCGTTCCACCATGGCGCGACAGATGGCCACCATCGCCTTTCGAAGATTAGGCGTTTCCCCGACCGTCATCCGGTTGCTCCCTTCGGATCATGTTCCGGGTAAAGTTCAGCAAGGCTTTCCATAGACGCCTCGGCAATGCCGCGTTCGGTAATCAACCCCGTCACCAGCCGCGCCGGGGTCACATCAAAAGCGATGTTGCGAAGCGGGCTGGACGCCGGCGTCAGGCGAACAGTTGTCATCCGCCCGTCTTCATCCAGGCCGGTGACGCTGGCCACTTCGCCGCCGTCGCGTTCTTCAATGGGAATGTGGCCGACGCCTTCGCGCAAAGCCCAATCGATCGACGTACCGGGAACGGCCACATAAAACGGCACGTCGTTGTCAAAAGCGGCCAGCGCCTTTAAGTACGTGCCGATTTTGTTGCAGACATCGCCATTTGCGGTCGTGCGGTCAGAGCCGACAATGCACAAATCCACCTCGCCCGCCTGCATCAGATGGCCCCCGGCATTGTCCACAATCACCGTATGGGGCACCCCGTGCTGGCCCAGTTCCCAGGCGGTCAGGCTGGCCCCCTGATTGCGCGGGCGCGTTTCATCGACCCAGACATGGATGGGAAAGCCCAGATCATGGGCCATGTAAACCGGCCCCAGGGCCGTGCCCCAATCGACCGTCGCCAGCCAGCCGGCATTGCAATGGGTGAGCACATTCAACGGCGCGCCCGGTCCGCCGCGCCGTTTCGCCGCCTCGAACAGGGCCAGGCCGTGCCTGGCAATCGCCGCGTTCTGGGCAACGTCGTCATCGGCAATGGTGGCGGCGCGCGCGTACGCCACGGCCATTCGTTTGCGCGCAGGCACGCGGCCAAGATGGCCCGCCATGTCGTCCAGCGCCCAACGCAGATTGATCGCCGTTGGCCGGGTCGCCATCAAAACCCGGCAGGCCTTTTTCAACGCCGCGTCGGATGTGTCCGCATGCATGGCGAGGGCCACGCCATAGGCCGCCGCCGCCCCGATCAGGGGTGCGCCGCGCACAAGCATGTCGCCAATGGCTGCCGCCACATCGGCAAGGGTTCCAAGGGTGAGCGTTTCAAAGCGATGGGGAAGTTTTGTCTGGTCGATGATGCCGACCGACCAGCCGTCGTCGTTTAACCAGATGGTCCGCGTGGGCGTTCCCTGAACTTTCATGGTCCGGCCAGGTCCCTAAGGCTTCAACACACGCCCGGCGACGGCATCCAGCTTTTTCATCAAATCCGGGTCGCGGACGTCTTCCGCCGTCACGATGGCATTGTCCAGCGCCCGATTGCAACCTTCCGGGCACGCGCCATTGCCATCGACAAGCGGCACGATCTGGCAAACCAGTTCACGCGCCTTGTCGCCATTGGCAAACAGGATTTTCAGGATCGCCTCGACCGTGACATCGTCATGATCCGGGTGCCAGCAATCGTAATCCGTGACCATAGCAACGGACGCGTAACAAATCTCCGCCTCGCGCGCCAACGCCGCTTCCGGCATGTTCGTCATGCCGATCACATCCAGACCGGCGGCGCGGTAAAATTTCGATTCCGCAAGGGTGGAGAAATGCGGCCCCTCCATCACCAGATAGGTGCCCCCTTCGACATGGGGAATGCCGTTGCTGCGACAGGTCGCCGCAACGGCGCGGCCAAGGCGCGCGCAAACCGGTCGGGCCATCGCCACATGGGCAACCAGGCCGGTGCCGAAAAAACTTTTTTCGCGCGTCGTACGGTCGATAAACTGATCGACGATGACAAAACTTCCCGGTGCCAGTTCTTCGCGCAGGGACCCCACCGCACTCAGGGAAAGAATTTCCGTCACGCCGGCGCGCTTCATGGCGTCGATGTTGGCGCGGTAATTGATGTCCCCGGGCGCAATCCGGTGGCCGCGCCCGTGCCGTGGCAGAAAAACAAGGCTGCGACCGTCCAGCTCACCGAAGAAGAATTCATCCGACGGTTCGCCAAAGGGGGACGACACCCGCTCCCAGCGCGTGTTTTGCAGCCCTTCGATCTCGTAAAGACCGCTGCCGCCGATGATGCCGAGCGCACCTGCCCTGGCCGCGCCTGCCTTGCCCATGAAAATTCCTTCCGTCAAATCGCTGTCCGGGCCCATCCTAGCCTACGCGCGCGGACAGAAAAAGCGCGCGACCGTGCAGACACGGTGCGTTCAACGTCACGCGTTCCGACGCGGTGCGTTCAACGCTGTGCCAAGTTTTAAAAATTGTGGTTTGGAAAAAAAGGGCCTAGTGGAGCTTGGACCAGATCCGGCGCTTCACGGCATAGAGCATCGCCGTCAGCACAAGGAGGAAGAGCAGCACCTTGATGCCAAGGCTTTTGCGTTCTTCAAGCTCCGGCTCGGCCGTCCAGGCGAGGAAGACGGTAACGTCTTTCGCCATTTGCGCGACACTGGCCGGGGTGCCGTCTTCATATTCGACGGAATCCTCGTACAGGGGCATCGGCATAGCGATCTGGCGTCCCGGGAAGACGTGGTTGTAGGACATGCCTTCCGTCATCGTCACGCCTTCCGGCGCTTCTTCTTCATAGCCGGTGAGCACGCCATAAAGATAATCCGCGCCACCCTTGCGCGCCTTGACCATCAGGGAAAGGTCCGGCGGGTAGGCCCCATTGTTCGAAAAACGCGCCGCCTGTTCGTTCGCAAAGGGCGCGACGAAGCGATCAGCAAGCCGCGCCGGGCGCATGCCCACTTCGCCCTCACTATCCGGGGCGGCCTCGACCTCATATTCGGCGGCAACTTCTTTCGCTTCTTCTTCCGAGAAACCGATGTCCATCAGATTGCGGTACGCCACCAGAGAAAGGGCGTGGCAAGACGCGCAGACTTCTTGATAGACCTGATGCCCACGGCGAAGCGCGGCGCGGTCGAACTTTCCGAAAATGCCGTCAAAGGTCCATTCCTGATGTTCAAGATCGACGTCACCGGAAGCCAGGGCCGAACCGGGATTTCCAAAAAGAAGACCGCCGGCCACAGCGGCGATCAGAAGGAACCGGTGTGCGTTCATGCCGATTTCCCCTTCTTCGATGAAAGCACCGCCGCCGATATGCTTTCCGGCAGAGGCCGGGTTTTTTCAAACCTGCCAAGCAGCGGCAGCAAGACAAGGAAATGGGCGAAATAATAAACCGTCGCCACCTGACCAATAATAACAAACGCGCCTTCCGGCGGTTTCGCGCCGATCCAGCCCAACACGAAGCAATCCACCAAAAACAGCCAGAAGAACTGCTTGTAGAGGGGACGGAAGCGCGCGCTTCGCACTTTCGAGCTGTCCAGCCACGGCAGGACGAAGAGAACCAGGATTGCAGCAAACATCGCGATCACACCGCCAAGCTTGTCCGGGACGGCGCGCAAAATTGCGTAGAAAGGCAGGAAATACCATTCCGGCACGATATGCGCCGGCGTCGCCATCGGGTTGGCGCGAATGTAATTGTCCGGTTCGCCAAAGAAATTGGGGGCGAAAAAGACGATCCCCATATAGACGATGAAAAACACGCCGAGGCCGAAATAATCCTTCACCGTGTAATAGGGATGAAACGGGATGCTGTCCTGCGGCCCCTTCATATCAATGCCAAGCGGGTTGTTCGACTTCACCGTGTGCAGCGCCCAGATGTGCATGAGCACGACGCCGACGATCACAAATGGCATCAGATAGTGAAGCGCAAAAAAGCGGTTTAGCGTCGCATTGCCGACGGCAAATCCGCCCCACAGCCAGGTCACGACCGCGTCGCCAACAACCGGCACGGCCGAGAACAGATTGGTGATGACCGTCGTGCCCCAGAAGCTCATCTGTCCCCAGGGAAGCACGTAGCCCATAAACGCGGTGGCCATCATCAACAGCAGAATGACAAGGCCGAGCCACCACAAAATTTCACGCGGCGACTTATAGGAACCGTAATAAAGGCCACGGAAGATATGGATATAGACGACGATGAAGAACATCGTCCCGCCGTTCATGTGAAGATAACGAAGCAGCCAGCCATAATTCACGTCGCGCATGATGCGCTCGACGCTATCAAAGGCCATGTCCACATGGGGCGTATACTGCATCGCCAGCACGATGCCGGTAACAATCATGATGACCAGCGTGATCCCGGCGAGCGACCCAAAATTCCACCAGTAATTCAGATTACGCGGCGCCGGATAGTCAACCAGCGAATGGCGCGCCATTGCGAAGACCGGAAGACGGTCCTCGATCCATTTGCCAATGCCTTTTTCCGGTGAAAGCATGCCTATCCCCTAACCGATCCGTAACGTCGTGTCGTCAAGGAAAACATAAGGCGGCACGCTGAGATTCTTCGGTGCCGGTCCTTTACGAATTCGCCCGGAAATATCGTAATGCGACCCATGGCAGGGACAGAACCAGCCATTCCAATCGCCGCGCGGCTCCCCGGTTTTCTGACCAAGCGGGATACAGCCCAGATGCGTGCAGACACCGACAAGCACCAGCCATTCCGGTTTTTGCACCCGGTCGCCATCTGCCTCTGGATCAGGCAGGGCGCTGAGGTCCGTAGCCTCTGCGGCTTCAATCTCGGCCGCGGTGCGATGGCGAATAAAGACCGGCTTGCCCCGCCATTGAATGGTGATCGCCTGTCCATCGGCAATGGGCGCGATGTCCACTTCCGTCGAGGAAAGCGCCAGCACATCGGCGGACGGGTTCATGCTGTCGACAAGCGGCCAGGCGGCCAAGGCCGCGCCGGTTGCACCGACAGCACCGGTCGCAAGGATCAGAAAATCCCGGCGGTTGCCGTTCTCTTCGCCCGCATCTTCACCCGTAGCCGTCTTTTCTGACTCTGTCTTCGTCGCCATGCTTCCGCGTCTTACCCCTTCACCGCCAGTCTTGGGAGAATTTCCCGCAGTCTGACGAAAGAAGTTTGCCAGTAAGTTAACCTGCCTTGGCCGTCACGAATGGAAAAAAGTCCCCATTCCCGAGCCAGTGGCCCACGGGTATACTAGAGTTTCAACGCCTTGAAAAGCCCCTCACCCGCCCATGCGCCTTGCCCTTTTCGAACCGGATATTCCCCAGAACGTCGGTGCCATGCTGCGCCTTTGCGCCTGCCTGGGCGTGCCCCTTGATGTGATCGAGCCCTGCGGCTTTGCTTTTGATGACCGCAAACTTCGCCGCGTCGCGATGGATTATACGGACAAGGCCACCCTCGCCCGCCATCTCTCATGGGACGCCTTCCTGCAATCCCACGCCGAAAAAGGCGAGAGAGGCCGCCTGGTGCTACTTTCCACGAAAGCGAAGATCCTTTATACAAATTTTACATTCGCCAGCAGCGACACGCTTCTTCTTGGGCGTGAAAGTGCCGGTGTGCCGGAAACCGTTCACGCAAAAATGGATGCAAGGCTGAAAATTCCGATGCGAGAGGGCCTGCGATCGCTAAACATCGGCTTTGCCGCCGCAATGGCCATCGGCGAGGCCCTTCGCCAGACAGCCGGCTTTCCAGAAAGCACATAAAATGACGACCGACGCTCAAAAAACCGACGCTCAAAAAACCGACGCTCAAAAAACCGAGGCGCAAAAAAAGCGGGCCACCGCCTGGTTCGAGGAATTGCGCGACCAGATCTGCAAAAGCTTCGAAGCCATCGAAGACGCCCTCGCCGGACCGGGGGTCGAAATGGCGCCGGGCCGTTTTGAACGCACCGCCTGGCAGCGACAGGAAGGCGGCGGCGGCGTGATGGCCGTCATGCGCGGACGTGTCTTTGAAAAGGTCGGCGTCAACGTTTCTGCCGTTTTCGGCGAATTTTCGAAAGACTTTCGCAAGGAAATGCCGGGTGCTGAGGAAAACCCCGCCTTCTGGGCCAGCGGCATTTCGCTCGTCGCCCATATGCGATCCCCCCATGTGCCGGCGGTTCATATGAACACGCGTCACATCGTCACGACGAAGGGTTGGTTCGGCGGCGGCGGCGATCTAACGCCCATCTACCCGGAAAACGCCGACGCAAAAGATTTTCACGCCGCCTACAAGGCTGCCTGCGACCGCCATGACCCGGATTATTATCCGCGCTTCAAGGAAGCCTGCGACCGTTATTTTTACCTACCCCATCGCGGTGAAGCACGTGGCATCGGCGGCATCTTCTTTGATAATTTAAACACCGGCGACTGGGAGGAGGATTTTGCTTTCACCCAGGATGTCGGCCGCGCCTTTCTCAAAATTTATCCGGAAATCGTGCGCCGTCGCATGGACGACGGCTGGACCGAGGAAGAGCGCGCCTATCAGCTGATGCGGCGCGGACGCTATGTCGAGTTTAATCTGCTTCACGACCGTGGCACCCGTTTCGGGCTGATGACCGGCGGCAACACCGAAGCGATTTTGATGTCGATGCCGCCAGCCGTCACCTGGCCTTAGGCCCCTTCGAGAAACGCCACCGCCTTTTCCAGACATTCCGCACGCGAAGCAGTGAAATCGCCTTCGAGCCACCAGCCCTCGACCCGTTCCAGCACGTCGCCAATTTCCGGCCCGGCGGCAAAGCCAAGGGCCAGCAGGTCCTTTCCCCCGATCGGGAATTTCTTTTCCTGCCAGGCGGCGGCTTCCAAAAGAGCAATGCGGCAGGGAGCAATCGCCGCCTCAGAGGGGGCCGAACCCAGACGCGCCCAATAGAGAAGGACCGAATCTGTCACACGTCCGGGGCCAAACCCGTAAAGGGCACGGCGCACACCCCTAGCATCCTCGAATCCCCCGACACCAATGGGCGACGTCACCAGCATCATCAAACGACGTTTCTCGGCATTGGAAAGTTTTAGCCGGGCGGCAATTTCGCCCACCATCTCGCTGCCACCCGGCAGAAGGATGGCCAGACGCCGGATGGGCTGCGCGGCGGCAGCGTCCACCGCAACGGGGGCCGTCGCAACGGGGGCCGTCGCAACGGAGATCGCGTCGGACGCCTCAAGGGCAACGAGAGCGGCCAGGGCATCGAAGGCGGCATCCGTGGCTTCCGGCAGGATATGGACAAGCACGCCCTCACCATGCATCAGCCGGACCGTTTCCGCACAGGCAGAAGAGCCAAGCAGCCGCAACAATTCGGCGCGCACGCGCTCGCCCGAAAGTCTGGGCAAAAGCTGTGCCAGCTCCCGACACGCGGTGATTGCATCTTCATCGGGCGGCGAGCTGCCATATTCCGCGTAGAACCGGAAAAAACGAAGCAGCCGCAGCACGTCTTCTTCGATGCGCGTCTTCGGATCGCCAACGAAGCACACGCGGCCCGCGAACAGATCCGCAACACCATCGAAGGGATCGTAAAGCGTGCCGTCCGGATCGCAGAAGACGGCGTTCATTGTGAAGTCGCGCCGCGCCGCGTCCGCCTGCCAATCGTCGATATAGGCGACCTTTGCGTGCCGCCCGTCGGGTTCGATGTCCTGGCGAAGGGTCGTGATTTCGAAAGGCTGGTGATGAACAATCGCCGTCACGGTCCCGTGCGCGATGCCCGTCGAAACCGTCTGAATGCCGGCCTGCTTCAAAAGCGCGAGCACACCTTCCGGCGGTTCGTTGGTTGCCAGGTCAATGTCACGAATGTCGCGCTGTAACAACGCATCGCGCACGCATCCCCCGACGAAGCGCACAACGGCCCCTTTCGCCGTCAACGCCGCCAGCACCTCTTGGGTTGCCGGCGCCGTCATCCAGGGTTGCATAGCCATGCTGCCCGACGGTTTCACTCAGCCCACCCCACCTTGCTCGCCCAGCGCCTCGCAGAGATTTTTCAGCATCCCCGCCGTCGCCCCCCAGATGTATCGATCCCCATAGGGAACCGCATAATAATAGGCGGTCCGGCCATCGCCTAAGCGCTCTTGGCGCGTGTAATTCGCAGGGTCGAGAAGAAAGGCCAGCGGCACCTCGAAAACGTCGGCAACTTCAAAGCGGTCCGGGCGCAACGGAAAAGGCGGCGTAATTACCCCCACAACCGGGGTGACGTCGAAACCCGTGCGCGTAATATAGGTGTCGAGACGGCCAAGCAATTCAACGCGCGCGGGTGGAATGCCAAGCTCTTCCTCCGTCTCGCGAAGGGCGGCGGCTTCCGCGTCCACGTCAATGCTTTCAAAACGACCGCCCGGAAAACTGATCTGCCCCGGATGATCCGTCAGATGATCCGTGCGCCTGGTCAACAAAACCGTCAGGCCGTCGGCATGGTCGATCAGCGGCACAAGCACGGCCGCCGGGATCCAGGGGGGCGACGGTTTGAGATGCGGCGACAATTGATGATCGCCACGCAAGGCGTCCTTGCCGTTGCCGGGTTCGTAAGCAGACATCCGCGCGACAATACGATCCAGCATCCAGCCTATTCCGCAAAAGTGCCGAGGGGGAAAAAGGCATCCCCACTCCACACACCAAGGGCCGCATCCAGCCCTGCGCCCTCTTCGACGCCAAGCTCGACAAGCTCGTAATAAACGGAACGTGTGATCCGCGCTTCCAGCCCGTCGCGCACCAGAAGATAAGGCGTTGGCTGGCCCGTCTTTGGGTCTTCGACAACCCGGAGCGGATGGTCCGGCCCCGCCTCGACCCATTCGTCCATGTTTGTGCGAAAACGAAGCCCCTGATGGCGGTCATGGCCAGAGATGGCCAGTTCCACCGCCAGAAAGGGCACGTCTTCAACCTCTATCCGCCCCTTCTCGACCGGGGTTTCAAGCCAATAGACCCCTTGGGCGTCCCGCTTCAGCACGGTTGCAAAAAGCCGGGCTATGGCCAGCCGCGCAATGGGCGAGCCTTCGTAATACCAGGTGCCATCGCGCGCGATGCGAATGCCAAAATCGCCGCAATCGCCGTCTTCCCCTTTGGCTGGGATGGGCAGGGCCGCGTCGATGGATTTTTCTTTGTGCCGACCGGTCATTCTCGTCCTTTCACACACCAAAAATGCCCGCCATTCGCAGGCCGTTGCCCACAGGCCTCAGACCTTGGGTAACGGCACTGTACTTACGCTATGTTACATTCCTATAACGTAAGCCTTTCATCAACAAAGACGAGCGGAAATCGCGGCAAATGGATGCGAACCGCCTTTTCGAAAGGCGACCCTCACCGCCCTGCATCGTGCAACGGACCTTGCCGGGAAGGCACGACCTGCTGGGCCTGCACGCACGCAAACCCGCGCGCTATCCCTTTCTTCTGGAAAGCGCTGTGCAGGGGGGGCCGCGTGCGCGCTATGACATTCTTTTCGCCTTTCCCGGCGCAAGCCTGACCCTGGCGCAGTCCGGCAGCCTGGCGGGTGGATTTCTTCACGCACTGGACCGGGCCTGGCAGGCGGAACGAACCCCCCGGGACGCAACGCCGCTGCTGCCCTTCACGGGCGGATGGTTTCTCTACCTTGGCTATGAACTGGCCAGCGAGATCGAACCCACCCTTCGCCTGCCCGCGCCGGAAGACGATTTTCCGGTCGCGTGCGCGACCCGCATTCCCGCCGCCATTCTCTACGATACGGAACGCAACGAAACCCACCTTATGGCGGAATCCGGGCAGGCGGCCCTGCTTGACGCCCTTGAAGCTGATGTCCTGGAAGGGCGCGCAAACGCACCCACACACCATCCGGCCTCTACCAACCGGCACCCGCTGCTTGCCGCCCCCCTGTTCGAGGAACGGGCCGGGCGCTATCTGGACCACGTCCAACGCATCAAAGACTACATTGCCGCCGGCGACATCTTTCAGGCCAATCTCTCGCGCCTCTGGCAGGGCCGACTTTTAGACGGCACAAGCAACAACGAAATTTATGCCCGCCTGCGCGAACAAAACCCGGCACCTTTCGCCGGCCTGGTCAGTTTTGGGGAACGCAGCATCTTAAGTTCTTCGCCGGAACGCCTGGTCGAACGGCGCGGATCGTTGCTACAAACGCGCCCGATTGCCGGCACACGGCCACGCGGCAAAGACGACGCCAGCGATCGCGGCCAGACGCAAAATCTGCTCGCCAATCCGAAAGAGCGCGCCGAACACATCATGCTGATCGATCTGGAGCGAAACGATTTGGGCCGGGTAACCCTTCCGGGCAGCCTGGCTGTCGATGAATTCATGTCGATCGAGACTTACGCCCATGTGCATCACATCGTCTCAAACGTCTGCGGACGTGTGGCCCCCGAAACGACGCCCGGCGACATCATTCGCGCCGTCTTTCCCGGCGGCACCATCACCGGATGCCCGAAAGTGCGCTGCATGGAAATCATCGCCGAACTGGAAGGAACCGGGCGCGGCCCCTATACCGGTGCCATCGGCTATCTCAACCGCGATGGCGACATGGATTTGAACATTCTGATCCGTTCCATCCTCTGCGAAGGAAACCGGGTTTCCATTCGCGCCGGTGCCGGGATCGTCGCCGATTCAGTGCCCGAGCGTGAGCTTGAAGAAACCCGCGACAAGGCCCGTGGCATGGTCCGCGCATTGACCCAATGACGCCGCCGGTCGCGGGCATTCTGGTGAACGGGCAGGCAGCGGCGACGTTGCCGGTGGACGATCGGGGCTTTCGTTATGGCGATGGCATTTTCGAAACCATTTGCGTGCGCGCCGGCGCACCGGAATTCTGGAGCCACCACCTGCGGCGGCTGCGCCGGGGCACCGAACGCCTGAATCTGGCCTGGCCGGAAGAGAACCTGCTGGCAGCGGAAGCCCGGCAGCTTCTTGCGCAATCCGTGGACGGCGTGCTTCGCATCTGGCTGACGCGAGGGCCCGGCGGCGAAGGCTACCGACCAGCGACGGCGATGCCGCCAACCCGGCTTTTACGCTTTGACCCATCCCCGGCCGTGCCGGCACCCGCAATAGTTTCGCCCGATTTTGCTGCCCAGGGCGTGTCCCTTCGCGTCTGTCAGACCCGCCTGGGACAAAATCCGGCCCTGGCCGGCATCAAGCATCTGAACCGGCTGGAACAGGTCCTGGCCACCGCCGAATGGGACGCCCCGGACATCGAAGGCCTGATGCTGGATACAGCGGGCAATGTGATCGAAGGCACCAAGACAAACATCTTCTTCCTGCGCGAAGGAAATCTGATCACGCCGGATTTAACGCAAGCGGGCGTCGCCGGTGTGGTTCGCGAAATTGTTCTGGAAGAAGCGGCCCACGCAGAACGCCCCGTCACGGTCCGGCCCATCCGCTTGGCCGAAGCCCTTGGCGCCGACGAATGTTTTCTCACCAACAGCCTGATTCATTTGTGGCCGGTCCGCGATCTGGACGGCAAAACCTTCGCCATCGGCCCGGTAAGCCTAGAATTTTCCCGCCGCATCGCCGCGCGCGCCCTGAAAAGTCGCAGTTTTTAAGGGCTTTGCTATGGCAGGCTTGCCGAAAAGGCCGCGCCAGATGCATGCTGGGCCACCGCAGGCTGAATCCGCCTGCAACCATCTGGAAGGATATGAACAATGACCAAGCTCTTCATTCCGGCGCTGGGCGGGATCTATGAGAGACTTTCCTGTCTTGCCTATCCGCTTGTTCGCATAACCACCGGGCTTTTCCTTATGCCCCATGGGGCGACGAAGCTCTTTGGATGGTTCGGAGGCGACCCAGAAAAAACCGCCGAATTCTTCGGAAAAATCGGCCTTGAACCCGCCGCGACAATGGTTATCGCCGCCGGTGCCGTCGAGTTTTTCGGCGGCCTGCTGCTGGTGCTTGGCCTGTTCACCCGTCCGGCTGCCGCCGCCATTGTCGTATTGCTGGCGGTTGCCGTCCTGCACGTCCATTTTGCAAACGGCTTCTTCATCTACAATGGCGGCTACGAACACGCCATGATGTGGGCCTTTTTCGCATTGGCGGTTTTTTTCCGTGGCGGCGGCGCATTTTCAATTGACCGGGCCATCATCGGGAAGGAATTTTAGGCAACCGTTCTTCCGGAAAATTCCGGGGACAAGATCATTCAAGCCCATCCGACCTCTGGCCAAGGCCAGGGGGTGTCTTGTTTGAAACCCGCTCGCGTTACAACACGTTAAAATATATGGAGAGAAAAACATGGATCTCGGTCTCAAAGGCAAATCCGTCATTATCACCGGTGGCGGCTCGAACATCGGTCGCGCCATCACGCTTGGGTTTGCGAAAGAAGGCGCAAAAATAACGATTGCCGACATTGAGCCAAAACAGGCAGAAAAAGTTGCCGAGGAAGCTCGCAAGCTCGGTGCCGGCGACGTGCAGGTCATTGAGACGGATGTCACAGATTTTGAGGCCGTCGGCAGAATGGCCAACGCGGCGCGTGAAAAATACGGACGCATCGACGTGCTGGTCAGCAACGTTGGCTGGGACCGGCTGATGTTTTTCACGAAGACGACGCCGGACCTTTGGGAGCGAATCATCAACATCAATTTCGTCGGGCTTCTCAATTGCACGAAGCATGTTCTCGACACGATGATCGACCAGAACGACGGCGCGATCATTGCAATTAGCTCGGACGCCAGCCGTCAGGGCGAACCCACGGAAGCCGTCTATGGTGGCATGAAGGCCGCCACCAACAGCTTCATGAAGACCATCGCCAAGGAAAATGGCCGTTTCGGCATTCGCTGCAACGTCGTCTGCCCCGGCGTCACCGTGTCGGAAAATCCGGACGACTTCAGCAAGACAAGCATGTGGAAGACGGGCGACCTCGGCTTCTCAGACGAGTCGCTCGCGAAAATCGCCAAGATGATGCCCCTGAAGAAAATCGGCCGGCCCGAAGACATCGTCGGTGCCGTCCTTTACTTTGCATCCAGGAAAGTCGCCGGCCATACCACCGGCCAGGTTTTGAGTGCAAGCGGCGGCTACAGCATGATTGGCTAGAAAACCAGGCCAACGGACGCGCAGGCAAACCTAGCTATCCCTATGAAAACCGCATAAATATATTGCTGGAATCGGCAGGCGCGCACACGCCGCACAGGCGACGAGGGGAAAGAATAGAATGTCAGGGACGGCTTCGGCCAAGGCGACGCGCGAGCGGGCGCCACGCCAGGAACTGGAAACGGCGGTCGTTCGTTTTGCCGGCGATTCCGGCGACGGCATGCAGCTGACCGGCGGTCAATTCACGATGACGGCGGCACTTGCCGAGAACGATCTGGCGACCTTCCCGGATTTTCCGGCGGAGATTCGCGCCCCCGTCGGCACAACCTATGGCGTTTCCGCGTTTCAGATCAATTTCGGTGGACGCCGCATCAAAACCGCCGGCGACGCGCCCGATGTGCTGGTTGCCATGAACCCGGCGGCACTGAAAGTGAACTTAAAAGATCTCAAGAAAGGCGGCATGGTCATCCTTGACGCCGGTAGCTTTACTGCGCGCAATTTGCAAAAAGCCGGGTGCGAAAACAATCCCCTTGAAGACGAGACGCTGACCCCCTACCGGCCGATCAAAATCGACATCTCGAAACTGACCCTTGAATCCGTCAAAGCGTTTGGGCTTTCCAAAAAGGATGCCCTTCGTTGCAAAAATTTGTGGACCCTTGGCCTGGTCTATTGGATGTACGGACGTGACCGGTCGGCAACCGTCACCTGGCTCAAGAAAAAATTCGCAGCGCGGCCCGAACTCGCCCAGGCCAACATCGCCGCCATGGACGCCGGCCACATCTTTGGCGAAACGGCGGAAATGCCGGCGGAAATCGGCGGCTTTACAATCCAGAAAGCAAGCATCCAGCCGGGCCTTTATCGAACCATCACCGGCAGCGAGGCCCTTGCCTGGGGACTGGTAGCCGGCAGCGAACTGGCCGACCTTAAAATGATGTTCGCGTCCTATCCGATTACGCCGGCCTCCGGCATCCTGCACAACCTGGCAAAGCTGAAGGCCTATGGCGTCGTAACCTTCCAGGCGGAAGACGAAATTGCGGCCGTCTGCGCGGCCATCGGCGCCTCTTATGCCGGCTCTCTCGGCGTCACGTCCAGCTCGGGCCCGGGCATGGCCCTGAAGATGGAGGCCATCGGGCTTGCCATCAGCGTCGAATTGCCGCTGGTCATTGTCAATTCCCAACGCGCCGGACCATCGACCGGCCTGCCGACAAAAACCGAGCAATCCGATCTTTTCCAGGCGGTCTGGGGACGCAACGGCGACAGCCCGCTGGCAGTGATTGCCAGCCGCTCGCCATCGGATTGTTTCAATGCTGCGATTGAGGCCGTGCGCATTGCGACGAAATACATGACGCCGGTCATCCTGCTGACAGATGGGTACATTGCCAACGCCTCCGAACCCTGGCGCATTCCCGACGCCAGCAGCTTTCAGCCAATGCCCGTCACCTTTCGAACGGACCCGGAAGGCTTTCAGCCCTTTCTGCGGGACGAAGCGACCCTTGCGCGCGCCTGGGCCGTGCCGGGAACGCCGGGACTGGAGCACCGCATCGGCGGCATCGAGAAGGACAGCGCAAGCGGGCATATTTCTTACGATCCGGCAAACCACCAAAAGATGACGGACACGCGCAATGCCAAAATCCAGGGGATCGCCAGGGACATTCCCGCCCAGACGGTTGAACTGGGCCCCACGAAAGGCCGCCTCGCGGTTGTCGGCTGGGGATCGACCTATGGACCGATTGACCGGGCAGTTTCGAATTTGCTGGAGGAAGGGCTGGAAGTTTCCCACATCCATCTGCGCCACATCTGGCCGCTGCCCGCCAATCTGAAAGAGCTGCTTGAAGGCTTCGACTGCGTGCTCGTGGCAGAAATGAACACCGGCCAGCTTCGCACGCTGTTACGCAGCGAATATTTGCTGCCGGTCGAGGGCCTCAACAAAATTTCGGGACAGCCGTTCAAAATTGCCGAAATCGAAGCGGCCATTCGCAGCCGCCTGGAGACTTAGGATGAACGTGACGACACCGATTGAAAAGCTGACCCCAAAGGACTTCACGTCCGATCAGGAGGTGCGCTGGTGCCCGGGTTGCGGCGATTACGCCATCCTGAAAGCCATTCAGAAAACCATGCCGGACCTGGGCGTGCCCCGCGAGGACATCGTCTTTATTTCCGGCATTGGCTGTTCGTCGCGTTTTCCCTATTACATGAACACCTATGGCTTTCACACAATCCATGGCCGCGCGCCCGCCTTTGCAACGGGCGTCAAACTTGCCAATCCGGATTTAAGTGTCTGGGTTATCACTGGGGACGGCGATGGCCTGTCAATCGGCGGCAACCATCTGCTGCACATCCTCCGGCGCAACGTCAATGTCCAGATTTTGCTTTTCAACAATGAGATTTATGGGCTGACAAAGGGGCAGGCTTCGCCGACATCCCGGCGTGGAACGCGGTCACCCTCCACACCGATGGGGTCCGTCGACGACCCCGTTTCACCGGCGGCCTTCGCCCTTGGTGCCGGTGCCCGCTTTGTCGCCCGCGGCATCGATACCCAGCAGAAACTTCTGCCGGACCTGTTCCTGCGCGCCCATGCGCATGCCGGCGCTTCCTTCATCGAACTTTTCCAGAACTGCATCGTCTATAATGACGGTGTCTTCAACGAATTTACCGAGAAGACCGTTGCCGAAGACCATCAGATTCACGTTGCACACGGAAAGCCTCTTCGCTTTGGCAAGGACGGCAACCGGGGCCTTCGCCTGAAGCCCGCCAGCCTCGATATCGAAATCGTCACAATCGGCGAAAACGGCGTCACGGAAGACGACATCCTGGTTCACGACGAAACGAACCGCAATCTCGCCAATCTTCTGGCGTCGATGCAGCCACCGGATTTTCCCATGGCAATCGGCGTCCTTTACTGCAACCCGTCCGAACCCTATGCCCCCCGGGTCAATCAGCAGATCGAAGCGGCAAAGGCGAAAACGCCTGCCGGAGGCCTCGACGCGCTGCTCCGCTCCGGCCACACCTGGCGCGTTTCCGACTAGCGCCGCTTCCCCCGCTTGACGGGCTTCTCTCGCCGCGCCAAGCTAATCCCGGCATGACGATAAAGGTTGCAATCATCGGAGCCGGCCCCGCTGGTTTCTACACGGCTGAAGCGCTGACAGCGGGGACCGCAAACGTCGAGAACGCAAACGTCGAAATTGACCTTATCGAATATTTGCCGGCCCCCTACGGCCTCATCCGCGCCGGCGTCGCCCCCGATCATCAGACGACGAAGAAGATCCAGAAGGCCTACGCCAAGACGGCCCTAAAACCCGACATCCGCTATTACGGCAACGTCAAGATCGGTCGGGACGTCACCCTCGACGCGCTGCGCCGGATTTACGATGCGGTCGTGCTTGCCATCGGCGCCCCCCTGGACAACCCGGCCCGAATGCCGGGCGCGGACAAGCCGGGCGTCTATGGCGCGGCGGCCTTCGTCGGCTGGTACAACGGGCACCCTGATTTTCGCAACCTCAATCCCAATCTGGACACGAAGGCCGTCGCCGTCATCGGCGTCGGCAATGTGGCCATCGACATTGCCCGCGTGCTCATAAAAACGCCGGAAGAAATGGCGACGTCCGATTTGCAGGACTATGCTGCCGCAAGCATCGCCAAGACCCCAATCACCGACGTCTATCTGTTTGGCCGGCGCGGCGCAGTGGACGCAAAATTTACGAATGTTGAACTGCGCGAAATGGGCGAACTTGAAAATTGCGTGCCGATCGTGGACCCGGCCCAATTACCAGACAGCGTGACCGGCAATTACGAGGACCGCAACCTTCGTGTAAGGACGAAGAATCTGGAAACCCTGAAAAGCTTTGTCGGGCGCGATCCGAAGGAAAAGCCGAAACGGGTCCATTTCGTCTTCCAGGCCGCCCCCGTCGCAATCTTAGGGAACGACCGGGTCGAAGGGCTTCGTCTGGAACGCACCCGCGTCACCGATGGCCGGGCCATTGGCACCGGCGAATTCTTCGAAATTCCGTGCGGCGGCGTCATTTCGGCCATCGGCTATCGCTCGGAACCAATCGAGGGCGCCCCCTTTGACGACAAGCGGGGCATCGTACCGAACAAGGCCGGACGTGTTGCCGAAGGCCTTTACGCCGTCGGATGGATCAAGCGCGGCCCGACCGGCACCATCGCCACGAACCGGCCGGACGGCAAGCTTGCCGCCGAGCAGATCTTCGCCGATTGCACAGGCACCAAGCCCGGACGGGCGGCCTTCGAGGCGCTGCTTTCGGAAAAGGGCATACGCGCCGTCTCCTACCCGGAATGGCAGAAGATCGAGGCCGCCGAAGAAATGGCCGCCACGCCACCCGCGCCGCGTAAGAAATTCGCCAGCGTCGAGGAAATGCTCGCCGTCCTCGATGACCGGCCGGCGAGGAAAAAGGCCTAACCGGGGACCCGCAGATGCGGGCACCGGGCCGCTATTTTTTTGGTTGGGGCGGCAGGGTTCGAACCTGCGATCCCGGGATCAAAACCCGGCGCCTTACCACTTGGCCACGCCCCAATTTCAATGCTCACTTTCCGTGGCCAGAAACTAGACGCAAAAAGCCTGTCCCCGCAAGGGCAGGCAGGCCGCTTTGTCCACACCCCGATCGGGGGCCGGGCCTTGCCCTTCGAAAAAAAGCAAAAATCTGCAAAGGTGAAAATCACCGCCCGAAAAATGCTAGTCTCGGATTGGCGGGATGATTGCAGCAGAAATTCCAATGGGTGACATATGACTGGCTGGAAACTCGAACATATCTCAAAGCCGATGCGCGAGGCGGCGAAGGCCGCCGCCCGCAAGGAAAAAACAACCCTGGGCGAATGGCTGAGCCGGCGCATTCTGGAGGCTGCCGAAAGCCAGCAGGAAGGCCAGAAACCGCCAGCCAGCACCAATACCGATTAGCCATACCGGCACTACTTTTCTTGACTTAAGTAGCGCTCCTGCCTAATTATTACATGTTTTGCTAAGCCGTTAAGCATACCGGCAGGGAATTTGTCCTGCCTGAGCGAGGCATGGTTGCATGGCGCCCCAATCGCCCTGGAGCATCAAAGGCATCGATCCGGAAGCCCGCGAAGCAGCAAAGATGGCCGCTCGCAAAGTCGGCATGACGCTTGGCGGCTGGCTGACCCGGACGATCCTTGCCGTCGCCACCCATGAATTGAAGCGGGGTAATACCACTCAGGCGCAAGGCCCTACCGCCGAGACGCCTAGCGAATGGGAGCATGGCGGCGGCCCCGATCTTTCGCCGCCACCGCCCCCAGCGCTGACGGAACAAGCCATTCTGAAAAGCATCCAGCAACTGATCCAGCGGGTCGAGCACATCGAACAGGCAACCCAGGAAAGCATTGCGCCAATCTTCGAGAAGGTCGAAGAGCTTTCCGAGCGCGTTCAGGAAGTCAGCGAGAAAACCGGCATTGCCGGCGGACCGATGGAACGTGCGTTGCAACGCCTGGCGGAACGAGTTGATCAGATCGAGGAAGAGACGCCGGATCAGACAGGCCACCAACCCCGCCGCAGCCGTCTGGCCCGCATGTTCAACCTGCCTTAAGCGACCTCCCATGAGCGCAAGCCGGATGCTGAAAACGCCGTGCTAGATTTCTTTTTCAAAAACCTTGCTGAAACACGAAGAACCTCCGGACTGGCACCATGACAACAAAAGAGGCCTGGCACCCGAAAGGCATCAACCCAAAAGCGAGACGGGCCGCCGAAGCGGCCGCTTCGGCGGCGGGCATGGCGGTGGGCCAATGGGTCGGGGACGTCATTCGCCGCTGTACCGAAGACGAACCCACCGCCGCCCAACCATCCGCAGCACCGTCCGACACGAAATCTCCAATGCCAGAACGGCGCAACAAGAAGGCCCGCCGGAAGGAAGCGCCTGCGCAAGCGGATAGCACAGGCTACACCATGCCGCCATCACGGCCTTTGCGCCGCCAGCTACGATGGCTGGCGGCGGGGTCCCTCGTCTTCCTGATCTTTCTCACCGCCGCGTTCGGACTGTTCTGGATTGGCGAGAACAACGCACCGTCATCACAGATGACCGGCGCCGAAGGGGCTGCGAAAAAACCGGGGGATATTTCGTCGGCCTCCCTCAAACACATCCGCGCCGCCGCAAAAACCGGCGACCGCGAAGCCCAGTTCGACCTCGCCATGCGTTACGCCGCCGGGGAATGGGTGCCAAAGGATGACCTGGCCGCTGCCGACTGGTTCGAGAAAGCCGCCCTTCAGGGCCATGTCGAAGCCCAATACCGTCTGGGGCTTTTTTACGAAGCCGGACGTGGGGTTTCGCAGAATCTGTTTGAAGCCGTCTTCTGGTTCCAAAGCGCCGCCGAGCAAACCCATCTGCAGGCGACGTTCAAGACGGCTGTCGCCTATGCCGACGGCATCGGCATCGGACTGGATTTTAAAAAAGCAGCCACCCTGTTCGGCGAGGCCGCCGAACGGGGCCATGTCGACGCCATGCGCCGTCTTGCCGATCTCTACGAACAGGGCAAGGGACTGGCCAAGGATACGAAGGCGGCCCGGCTTTGGAGCAAAGCGGCAGAAGAAGTGGCCGCGACAGAAAAGGCCACCGCCCTCCACACAGCCAGGGATGCGCAAATCGTCCTTCTTGGAAAGGCCACCCCAACCGCGCCCGAGGCCGCACCGCCCGAGGCCGCGCTCGATGCCGAAGCGCTCAAGAGACTCGAAACGCTGCTTGCAACCCTCGGCTTTGAACCGGGCACCGTCGACGGGCGTATCACGGACGAAACAGAAGCTGCCATCCAGCTTTACCAGGCTTTCGCAGGCCTTCCCGTCGATGGCAGGCCTTCCAGGGCCCTGCTCGAAGAACTCCATAGCATTTTGAAAACGACGGGCGTCGCAACCGAATAACGCCTGTGGCGTCGGGAAAATAACGCCTGTGGCGTCGGGAAAATAACGCCTGTGGCGTCGGGAAAATAACGCCTGTGGCGTCGGGCGAATAACGCCTGCCCTTAACCGGGCGCGTTTGCGTCGGAACGCATTTCACTGGCCGCAACCCACCAGGTGGGATGGTCGCGCCGAATGGCGGCAACGGCAGCGTGACAGGCGGCAACCTCGCGATACAGCCCAAAACAGGTCGGCCCGCTGCCCGACATGCGTGCAAACAGGCACGCCTTGTCCCCCGCCATCACGTCGAGCACTTCGCCGATCACCGGCGCAAGACCCACAGCCGCTACGGTCAGGTCGTTCCGGCGTGCTTTTAAAAACCGGGCCAGCGCATCAATGTCGTTCGGCACGGCCTCAATGGGGGCAGGATAGGAAGTGCTATCGCCATGGGCCTGAAAGACCGCCGCCGTCGAAAGCGGCGTGCCCGGATTGACGAGCAAAAGACCGGCCTTGCCAAGCCCGGTGACCGGAGTCAGTTTTTCGCCAATGCCCTCGACAAACGTGGCCTGGCCTTTGAGGCAAACCGGCACATCCGCGCCAAGCTTAAGCCCCAGGCGGGCCAAATCCCCGCTTTCGAGGTCAAGATCCCAAAGACGGGCAAGCCCCAGAAGCGCCGCCGCCGCGTCCGCCGACCCACCACCGATACCGGCGGCCACGGGCAGGTTTTTTGTCAAGGTGATCGCGGCCCCACACTGCACCCCGGCGAAAGCCGCCAAATGGCGCGCCGCCCGCAAGATGAGATTGTCCTCAAGGCCCGCCTTGTCCCGATCCGATCGGGTCAGGGCGGCGGCAAAAGGCCCCTGGATAGACAGGTGCAACCCGTCATCCGGATGAAAGGAAAGCTCGTCAGCGAGATCTGCGAAGACAACAAGACTATCGAGGAAATGATAGCCATCGCTTCGCCTGCCAAGGACGTGAAGATAAAAGTTAAGCTTTGCTGGCGCCGAAAGCGTCCTTCCGCGCGATGCCTCGTTTCCCGTCACTGTTTTTCAGTCGCTTTTTTGACGGCAATGGGCAGACCACGCTTCAGCTTCGATTCGATATTGGCGCCAAGCTTGGCGTCGGCGTCAAACGCAAGGGTGCGCCGCCACTGAAACTTGGCCTCGTAACGCCGCCCGACCTGCCAATAGGCATCGCCAAGATGGTCGTTGATAACCGGATCATGGGGACGAAGCTGCACTGCCAGTTCGAGATGCGGCAGTGCCTCGTCATATTTTCCAATGTGATAGAGAGCCCAGCCAAGGCTATCGACGATGAAGCCGTCCTTCGGACGAAGGGCGACGGCGCGTTCGATCAAGCGCTGCGCCTGAGCCAGCTTCTGGCCTTTCTCCAGCCAGGAATACCCCAGATAGTTGAGGACATAAGGCTGGTCCGGCTGCAGTTCCAGCGCACGCAGCAAATCCGCCTCCGCCTCTTTCCACGTGCCCGCCTGCTCCAGCGCAATGCCGCGCGCGTAGAAAAGCGTCCAGTGCCGCGCCTTGATTTTCTTCGTGCGTCGGATGGCTTCGCTGTAAACTTTGATCGCTTCCCGGTAGCGTTCATGCACACGTAGAAGCGTGCCCAGTTCGACCAGGACATCAATGCGATCCGGACGCTCCTTCGCCATCTTCCGCAGCAGGCGGACCGCCTGGTCTTCCGCCTCCAGAAGATCGTAATTCCTGGCGATCCTTATCCGCCCAAACCATCCCCACGCGGTCTTTGGGGACACGCGTTCATACATGGCGATGGCCGCACGGTGGCGTTCCTGGGTCTCGTAAATTTCTGCCGCCAGCACACGAGCATCGTCAAAATCCTCACGCAAATCCATCGCCAGGCGCGCAAAGACCAACGCAAAGCCATACCCCGTTTGTTGATAAAATACGCTTTGCCGATGCAGCAGAAGGGAAAGGTTGTAAAAAACTTCCGCCAGCCCATCGCCCGGCGATTTCACGACGCGCCCTGGAACGTCGCCACGATCAAGCCGTTCCTGGCCTAAGCTCAAGACGAGTGAAATGCTGTCGTCGGAAATGTACCTGTCATAAAGGGTTTGCGCTTCTTCCTTGCGGTCCTGACGCTCGTAAAAATTCCCAAGCGTTTCGATTGTGCGCAAGGAAAGCGGGTGATCGCCCAAGGCCGACACGTAATTTCTCTCTGCCGAATCGGCCCGGCCTTCAAGGTCATAAAGCAGCGCAAGGTGGTAGTTGTAGATAGGCTCGAAGCCTTCCACCTGCGCCTGACGATCCATTGCCACAATGGCTTTTTCCGCATCGCCCATGGCAAAATGCGTCCAGGCTGAAAAAAGCGGGTGCAGATATGCGTTCAGGCCACGCTGCGGCATCCTCTCCAGGTAGACAAGGGCGTCTGCGTATTGTCCCGCCTGAAACGCGCGCGCCATCAAATAGAGGCCGGCAATCGGGTCGTCCGGGGTGTTTTCAAGAACACGCCCGGCGATTGCATCGGCTTCGCCGAACCGGCCTTCGCCCGCCATCAGGTAAAATGTGCGCCGAAGAAGGCTCTGGTTGCCTGGTTCATATGCCAGGGCCGCCGCCATGAAGTCGGCCGCCGCGCCAAAATCGCGAATGACAGCGGCGTGCTGACCCGCGAGATAACTTCCAGAGAAGCTGGCATCCGGCGCGCCGGACGCCCCTGCCCGACGCAGGCCGGCCTCTTGATGAGTCTCGTCACAAGCACCCAGAACGAAGACCAAAACAAGAAGTAGCGCGACACACCGCCAACGAAGAGAAGCGTTGCCGCAACCGCGTGAAAACTTCCTGGAAAAGAAGGAAATATGTACCATCACTCGCGATCAAAACCGGAAAGCTGAAAGACCAACCCCCCTATAAAGTAAGGGGTTTTCATACACCCCGCAAGCCGGACCGGGCCGGTTCCCAGGCGCGCCAAAGACCGGGGCAAAGCCCAAAGAGGGCAAAGGTCTGCCTACATATTCGGGTAGTTCGGCCCACCGCCGCCTTCCGGCACCACCCATTGAAGGTTCTGGGTCGGGTCTTTGATATCGCAGGCTTTGCAATGCACGCAGTTCTGAGCGTTGATTTGCAGCCTCGGATTTGCAGCCTCGTCATCGCGGACGATTTCATAAACGCCAGCCGGACAATAACGCTGCTCCGGCGCATCGAAATCCTTAAGGTTCACGTCAATCGCCACGCGTGGATCTTTCAGCACAAGATGGACCGGCTGATTTTCTTCGTGATTTGTATTCGAAAGAAAGACCGATGACATCTTGTCGAAGGTGACGACGCCATCAGGTTTCGGATAGTCAATTGGACGCGCTTCCGTTTTCTTCTTTAGCCGCTCGTGATCTTTATGCCCGTGACGAAACGTCCAGGGCGCGCGACCCCGAAACAGCATCTGATCGATGCCGGTGTAAATGGCGCCGGCCCACAAACCCTTCTGGAAAGAGGGCCGGACGTTGCGCGCCTGATGAAGTTCGTCATACACCCAGGAATTCCGGAACGCCTCGCCATAGGCAACCAGCTCCAGGCCCGCAGCCTCGCCGACACCCAAAGCCTCAAAGGCGGCCTCGGCCGCCAGCATGCCGGATTTCATCGCCGTATGCGTCCCCTTGATTTTCGGCATGTTCAGGGTACCGGCTTCGCACCCGATAAGAACGCCGCCGGGGAACGTGAGTTTCGGAAGCGATTGCAGACCCCCTTCGTTCAGGGCGCGCGCACCATAGGAAATGCGCGTGGCCCCCTCGAAGGTCGGGCGAATTTTTGGATGCGATTTAAAGCGCTGAAATTCCTCGTAGGGACTTAGGTAAGGGTTCGCATAATCAAGCCCGACAACAAAGCCGACCGCGACCTGGCAATTTTCCAGATGGTAGAGGAAGGAACCGCCATAGGTGTCCTGTGTCAAAGGCCAGCCCGCCGTATGAACAACATGGCCCGGACGGTGCTTTTCCGGCGCGACCTCCCAAAGCTCTTTGATGCCAAGGCCATAGGTCTGCGGTTCCGCGTCCGCGCCCAGAGAAAAGCGCGCCATCAAATCCTTGCCAAGACTTCCCCGGCAGCCCTCGGCGAAGAAGGTGACTCGCGCGTGCAGCTCGATGCCCTGCTGGTAGGTGGCAAGCTTTTCCCCATCCTCACCAACCCCCATGTCGCCGGTCGCCACCCCCTTTACGCTGCCATCGTCATGGGTAAGAATTTCAGAGGCGGCAAAGCCCGGATAAATCTCAACCCCCAGCGCTTCCGCCTGGCTTCCAAGCCAGCGGCAAAGACTGCCAAGGCTGATGATGTAATTGCCGTGATTGTGCAAGGACGGCGGCAACAGAAAGGTGGGAAAGGAAAACCCGCCTTTCTCGGAAAGAAAAAGAAATTTTTCCGACGTCACCGGCGTTTTGATCGGCGTGTCCTGCGTCTTCCAATCCGGAAACAGCTCGTTTAACGCGCGCGGATCCAACACCGCTCCGGACAGAATATGCGCGCCGATTTCCGAGCCTTTCTCAAGAAGACAGACGCTGAAATCCTTGCCCGTTTCCGCACAGAGCTGCCGGATCCGGATTGCCGCCGCAAGGCCGGCCGGACCGGCACCGACGATAACGACGTCATAGGCCATCGATTCACGTCCCATGCCGCTCTCCAATCCTTTCCCGCCCACCAGCGCACAACAAAACCGGGCAGCAGCCTAACATGATGCGCATGTTAAGGGGGACATGCTAGGCTTCCACCATGAAAAACACGGAAAGTGACGTTGCGCAGCTTCGCTGGCTGATCGAGGCGGGCGCCGACGAAGCCGTCGGCAACCAGCCGCGAAACCGCTACCAGGAAAACACCCAAACCGCACCGCCCGAGACCGCACCGCCCGAGACCGCACCGCCCGAGACCGCATCGCCCGAGA